>DATIEH010000097.1:0-10357 GCA_035455905.1 Binatia bacterium
GCAGCGGCGTTTTGTACTGGTGGCAAATGATTCACGCAGCCCGCCTGGAATCGCTTCGCTGGATCGGCGTATACTAGCCCGTAATTATCGGAGGAAATGATGGATTTCAACCTGACCGTCGAGCAGGAACAGATCCGGGGCGAGATTCGCAGAGTCTGTAAAGAATTTCCCGACGGCTACTGGCGCGAAGTCGATCATGACAAAGTCTATCCGGAAGCGTTCGTGCGCAAGCTCTCAGATCTCGGCTGGCTCGCAGCATTGATTCCGGAGGAATACGGCGGCACCGGTCTCGGCATCACCGAGGCGAGCATCATTCTCGAGGAAATCAATCGTTCCGGCGGCGTTGCCACCGCTTGTCACGCGCAGATGTACACCATGGGGACGCTGCTTCGTCATGGGAACGAGGAACAGAAGAAACGCTATCTGCCGAAAATCGCCACGGGTGAACTGCGCCTGCAGGCCTTCGGTGTAACGGAACCGAATGCCGGCTCGGAAAGCACTAAGATAGAGACCACCGCACTGCGTCAAGGCGACAAATATCTGATCAATGGCCAGAAGATTTTTATTTCCCGCGTCCTGCAGTCGGATCTCATGCTGTTGCTGGCGCGGACGACGCCGTACGACGAGCTGCAAGACAAAACCCGTGGCCTCTCGGTCTTTATCGTCGATCTTCGCGAAGCTCAAGGAAAACTTGAGGTCAAGCCGCTCGATCTAATGATCAATCATCATACCAACGCGCTCTTTTTCGACAATGTTGAGGTTCCAATTGCGAACTTGATCGGTCAGGAAGGCATGGGGTTCCGCTACATCATCGACGGCTGGAACGCCGAGCGGATACTCGTCGCCGCTGAGGCCATCGGCGATGGCCGGTGGTTTGTCGAACGCGCGGCGCGGTATGCGAGCCAGCGAGTTGTGTTCGGGCGCCCCATCGGTTCGAACCAAGGCGTCCAATTTCCCATCGCGAAAGCGTACGCCAACATCGAGGCAGCGGATCTCGTCCGCTATCAGGCGGCGACTAAATTCGATCGCAAAGAGAAATGCGGCGCCGAGGCAAATCTCGCCAAGTACTTGGCATCCGAAGCGGCCTGGGAAGCCGCGAATGCTTGTCTCACGACTCACGGTGGCTACGGCTTCGCCGCAGAATACGATGTCGAAAGAAAATTTCGAGAGACGCGCCTGCTGACAATAGCGCCGGTGAGCAATAATTTGGTGCTGGCGTATTTGGGTCAACACGTGTTGGGAATGCCGAAGTCATATTGATAGGCTAGAGACTAAGCGGCTAGCACCTCGCGTCGGGTGTACCCCATTCAGCCAGCAAATCTTACGCTCCCGACGGAACGGTTTCCGTTTCCGGCTGCTTTAAGCGCCGCACCAAGAGCACAAAGACAAAAAAGAGCGCCGTCGAGCCCAGCGAGCCGATCACGAACACGCTCGCGACCCCGGTCGCCTGGGCAATCAATCCGCCAATCGACGGACCGAGAATATTGCCGAGATCGCCTGCAGCATTGTAAACGGCCGATGCCAAACCGCGGCGGACACGCGACTCCGGCACGTCCTGCACCAAGCCTACTGCATTGGCGACGATAACAATCGCCCGCAACAAACCGGAGCAGACATATACCGGCAAGACTGTGCCAAAGGTGGTGAATAGCGGTATCAGCGTCAGGATTAACGATTGGAGAGGCAGGCCAAAATAAGACAAACCTTTGTGACCAAGTCGATTCACGACGTGGCCGCTGATGGGGCGGGTCACCGCGTTGCAACCGGCGTAAGCTGCGCGAACGATGCCCACTTGCGTGAGCGTCATACCGACCGATAAGCCGTAAAGCGAAATAAACACACTGCCCATTTGATGCACCACGTTGAGAAACAACGCGACAATCACGACAGTCGCGAGTTCAGGCTCAAAAAGCGCTTTGAGCGACTCTCCCCAACTCAGTTTGCCGGTGGATTTGACCGCTCTCACATTGACCGCATGGATTGGCATATGAAAAAGCCAGAGCAAACCGACGGCGAGGAGCGACAGCAACGCTCCGAGCTGAAACGTTGCAGCGTAACCCCAATGATCCGCCACCAGCCCGCCAAAAAAATTTCCTGTCGAATACCCCATTGCCAGGCTGCCGACATAGTAGCCCATGGCGTGATTGCGATTCTCGTCGGGTGCCAGTGAATCAACGTAAAATGCCATGTAAAGTGTCGTGAGCGCGCCATACGCAAAGCCATTGATGCCTTGGATGACGGCGAACATCATCGGACTCGTGGCGAAGCTATAAAGGTAATTCGTCAGACCCATGGCGATCATCGCGGCAGACACGACGAGTCGTGCACGCTCATGGTTGTACGCCATACCGACGGGCAGCCTTGAGAGCAGCGCCAGCACCGGCCCGATCGAGATCAACGTGCCGATCAACGCGACCGGAATCTGCATATGATCGAGATAAGGCGGGATAACGGTTGTTGCCGAATTCGCTTGGATCGAAACCGCGATCATCGGCATCAGCAGCTTGACCGTGCTAAGTTTCATATCCCTTCACTTATTCTCTAAAAATTGCACGCGTTCAAGCGAATGGAGAAGGATCTCTCACGTTGTTGGAGATCACAGAACAAACTCCGCATCGTCGATCTGTCATTTCGCGCGAGGTGAGAAATCTTGCTTTCTATCCTTCGTGTCTAAACCGAAAAACGTTGCTGCAGCGGCTGCAAATCAAATCTTTACCTACAGACGCAATCCATTTTGAAAGGTATCAGATTAGACATTTGTTCGACCTTCAGGTAATCAGATGCGAGGAGTCTACTATGGAATTACTACGTTCTTGGATGTTCGTGCCCGGGCATCGGCAGCGCATGATCGACAAGGCGCTCAGCCTCGACGCCGACGCGATCATGCTCGATATCGAAGACGGCGTAGCGCCGAACGAAAAAGACAGCGCGCGCAAAAATATTGCCGACTCCCTCGGCCGCGCCAAGACCCCGGCAACACCGGCGCGTTACGTGCGCATCAACGCCATTGGCCATGCACGCATGGACGCGGACCTCGAAGCGGTGGTCCGGCCGGGCCTCGAAGGTCTTGTCTGTCCGAAGGTCGACACGTCCGAGGAAGTTCGCACTGTCGACGCGATCCTCACCGAAAAAGAGCCATCAAGTGGCTTGGCGAAAGGAAGCGTCAAGCTTCTTGTCGCCATCGAAAGCCCGCGCGGTTTGCTCAACGCGGCCGCGATTGCGGCCTCATGTCCACGCATCGCCGGAATCATGTTCGGCGCTGAAGATTTCGGGCGAGAGATAGGGTTGCCGGCCGTACGCGAGGGCCAAGCGCGCGATCTGATTTACGCCCGCTCGTCGATAGTCATTGCCGCGGCTTCGGCCCATGTCCAGGCGGTGGACGGCGTTTGGGTGGATCTAAACGACACTCAAGGGCTTCTCGGATTCGCCAAACAGTCGCGCCAATTGGGATTTTCCGGCATGTCGTGCATTCACCCGGCACAAATCCAGGCGATCAATCAAACGTTCAGCCCCACCGCAGAAGAAATCGATTATTGTCAAAAAGTGCTGCAAGCGTTTGAGGAAGCCAATGCCCGCGGCGATGGCTCAATCGCTTTTGGCGGCCAGCTGATCGATCGGCCAATCGTCGAACGCGCGCGCCGCACCATCGAGATGGCAAAGTCTCTGCGCATGATCAAGTAAAGATTGACAACGTCGAGGGCATATCTGAATGAAGGCGAGAATGGCATTAGCGCTGGCGTTAGTTTGGTATTTCACGAGCGGTGCTGCCGCGCCGGATCGCATGACACCAGTAAACATTACCGACGGCGTTTACATGCTGCAGCATTCGCGAGGATCGGGCAACTCGGCAGTGGTTTTCACCTCTGAGGGCGTGCTGGTTTTAGATTTTGCTATCGACAACGCCGATCAGACACTCGCTTTTATCCGCAAGCAAACCGACAAGAAAGTCAAATATTTGATTTCCTCGCACAGCGCCGGTGACCACGCCTCTGGCGCATGGCATTTCCGGGAGGACGCGCCGGCGTGGATCGCAACCAAAAATCAGATGCACGACCTGCAGATGCAACAACGGGAAGAATTTTTAGAGCGCAGGAATTCTAACGATCCACGCTACGCGGCTTACAAGGAGGGCGAGCCGATGCAACCCAATATCGCCATCGACGGGCCGATGACGCTCTACTTTGGCGGTCTTACTTTCCAGATCACACCTGAAGGCCGCGGCCATAGCACCGGTGATCTCACGGTTTATATTCCACAGAAGCGGGTGTTTTTGATGGGCGATTTGCTCGATACCGAAATCCACCCTGGACAGGGCGAATCAGCCGGGGTTTTCTATTCCAACGTCAAGGGTTGGCTGCAGATTCTCGATAATATCATGGCGCGAGATCTTTCGGTGGAGACCTATGTCCCGGGCCACGGACCTGCCCACATCGGCCGCGGCGTCAAAGACCTCGAGGAGCAAAAGCGCTATTTTGTAGTAATGCGCGACGAGGTCGCGAAAATGATTGCTGCGGGAAAGAGTCTCGACCAGATTGAAAAGGAATTCAAAATTCCACAGGAATTTGCCCATTACACCAGGCCCGAGCGCTTAAGACAGTTCTACAAGCTCTTTTATAACCAGCTCATGGAAACGGGTTACTAGAAAGATTGATCGCTACAAATTAATCATGACCATAGCGTCATACTGAGCAAAGCGAAGCATCTCAGTTTTCAGGTCAGTTTCGAACAATAGATCCTTTGGCTATCGGCTCACGATGACAATTCGGCAGCCGCATCTTATCCACGGAGGGTAGACAATGAAGTCCGTTCTTAGCGCCTTACTATTCGCACTAGCTCTGGTTTCTCCGGTTTCGGCGCAAACTTCCAAACCGATGCCCATCGACCAGCTTGCTGCGTACAACAAGCCGGACCGGGAAAAGGTTTTATACGACGGCGCAAAAAGCGAAGGCAAGATTACCTGGTACACATCTCTCGCCGGCGAATCTTACAAACAACTCGCCGCCGCATTCGAAGCCAAATATCCCGGAGTCAAGGTCGAATCCTACCGGGCAACGCGCCAGGAAATGAGTGCAAGAATCACCGCAGAATCCCAGGCACAGCGCTACATCGTCGACACCATCGAAACCACGATTCCGCTCTTGAAACTTCTCAAAGAGAATTCAATGCTGGTGCCCTATTATTTTCCGACGCAGGCAAAATTTCCGGACAATACGAAAGAAAAAGCCGCTAAGGGTTTGGTCTTTTGGGCGATCGATCGCGAATCGCACATCGGCCTCGCTTATAACAAAAATTCGATCGCCTCTAAGTTGGCACCGCGAAACTACGACGGCTTATTGCGCCCAGAGTTGAAGGACAAAATTGCCTTCGCCGGCAGCGACACCGGTGTGACCGTGATCGGCGCAATGCTCAAATTCAAAGGCGAAGAGTACGTCAAGAAACTCAAAAGTCAGAATCCGGCGATTCACAACGTTTCCGGCCGTGCTTTGCTCGATCTCGTGATTTCCGGCGAAGTCGGCGTATCACCGACGATCTTTCGCAATCACGTCGAAGTTTCGCTCAAAGCGGGCGCGCCGATCGAATGGATTCCTATGGATGTCGTGCCCGCCAACTCCGGGTCCACCGCCGTCTCGGCTAAAGCACCACACCCTCATGCAGCCTTGCTGCTCGCCGATTTTATCCTCGGCGCGGGCGGACAAAAAGTTCTCGAACAATACGAATACGGTAATCCGACCAAGGATTACGGCTTCAAGCGCTGGTATCCAGAGCAGGGGTTGAGCGCCGAGCAAATCGATAAGCTCGAAGAGAAATGGCGCGCGACTCTGCGCGATTTGACCAAGCGATCTTTTTAGCAGCAGCGAAGTTTTTCGCATCGACTACGGCGCATTCAATTGGAGGTGCGGTTATGAAGACCGGCTCTTATGTCGACGGACAATGGTTTCATCCCAAATCGACGCGTCTGGTACGCAATCTGAATCCCGCCGATCCGGATGATGTCATCGCTGAGTTTCCCGCAGCGACCACCGAAGATGTCCAACACGCCATCGAATGCGCCCAACGCGCGGCAAAGGGCTGGCGCAAAACGCCGGGACCGGAGCGCGGTCGCGTGCTTTGGCGCGCTGCCGACATTGCGCGCCAGCGCGCCGACGAGATTGCGCGTACGCTCACGCGCGAGGAGGGAAAGATTTTCAAAGAAGCCAAGGGTGAAGTCTTGAAAGGCATTTCACTCCTGGAGTTCTACGCGGGCGAGGGTTTCCGCATGCACGGCAAAACCCTGCCGTCGGAAGCGCGTGATACTTTCACCTATACGGTTCGCGCTCCCCTCGGTGTTGTCGGCTTGATCGCGCCATGGAATTTCCCATGGGCAATTCCCGTCTGGAAATCCGCTCCCGCACTGGTCTCGGGAAATTGCGTGATCTTTAAACCGGCGGAACTAACACCAGCCACCGCAGCCCTGCTCACGGAGATTTATGCGGAGGCGGGGCTCCCTCCCGGAGTTTTCAACATGCTGGTCGGCTCCGGCTCCGTGGTGGGTGAAGCGATGGTTCATTCCCCGGTGCTGCGCGCGATCTCGTTCACCGGCTCCAATGAAGTTGGCGGCGCGCTTTACGCCAAGGCGGCACAGCGCGGTGCAAAAGTGACTTGCGAAATGGGCGGCAAAAACGCGGTTGTCGTAATGGCGGACGCCGATCTCGATAAGGCCGCAATCGCGATTCACGGCGGCGCGTTCGGATCCACCGGTCAGCGCTGCACTGCAACATCGCGCGTTATCGCGTCCCCGACGGTGAAAGACGCGCTTCTCGACCGCCTTGTGGCATCGGCGAAAAAACTCAAGCTGGGTTCCGGTTTGGATGAAAGCGTCGATATGGGGCCGGCAGTCGACGAAAAGCAGTGGAAGACCGATCTCGACTATATCCAGATTGGACGGCAGGAGGGCGCGCGCCTCGTTCTCGGCGGCAACAAACCCGAGCATCTGGGCAAGGGTTATTTTGTCGAGCCGACGATTTTCGACAATGTCGCGCCGACGATGCGCATCTTCAAAGAGGAGATTTTCGGCCCAGTGCTGGCGGTCTCCAGCGCTGAGTCCCTCGATCAGGCGCTCGCCTTCGCCAACAGCGTCGAGTACGGCCTCACGACATCCATTTTCACCGAGAATATCGATACCATCATGCGCTTTGTCGAAGAGGTCGAAACCGGCATGGTGCACGTCAACGAGCCCACCATCGGTGGTGAAGCGCAGCTCCCTTTCGGCGGTACGAAAGCAACCGGCGTGGGGGAGCGGGAGATGGCGGAGGAAGGACTGAACTTCTTTACCGAGCTAAAAACCGTGTTTATCAATTATTCGGGCAAAGCGGAGCGCTTGATGATCCGGTGAATAAACGCTCAAGGTTCGAAGTCATGGACCAGCCACCCCGAGTAGCGCGAAGCGCGCCTCCGGGAAAACGACTGCCTATTCCTTATTGACCGGCGCAGCACCCTGCCAGTGGCCCACGTCGACGATGATGCCCTCGGGTCCCTTGAACTTATCTTCATAATAGGCCGTGCCGAGATTCACCGCCCCGGCTTTCGTCGCTCCCGCCGCTTCCATGCGCGCGAACTGCTCCTGGTCGTTTTCCACGGAGAAACCGATATGGTCGATGCCGGCTTTGCCGCCCATCCCAGCCGCGAGCGGCAACACCGTAATGTTCACCGATCCGTCGCTCAGATCGATGGCGTTGTTCTTGCGCTTCTGGATCAGCTTCATGCCCATGGCGTCGACAAAGAATTTTGCCATAGCCTCGACATCCGTTGCGCGGTAAGCGATGTGTCTGATCTTAGCCATTCTCGCTCCTTTCACTCGTTTCCGTTTAGGAGTTTGCGTTTCGCGTCCGGCTTCTGGCGTTGACCTAAACGGCCTGCGCCAGCCCGCCTATCCTCCGTAGAAAACTTTCTCCCCCAAGTCTCGCATCGCCAATGTAGCATCGTCGGGCCGACCGGACGGCTGCACAGCGACCCCGGCATCCTTAACTTCTCCCACGAAAATCGAATGATCGCCTATTTCCACCGTATTCACCAGCGCACACTCGACGAAGGCCGGCGCCTTTTCCAAAATAGGCGCGCCCAGGCTTCCTTTGCGAAAAGATTCGCCGCCGATCGTATTGCCTTCTCGTTCGAGCGGTTTGAAAAAGGTAAATGCCTGGTTTTTTTGGTCCTTGCCGAGGATGTTTAAAGCAAATGTTTTGGATTCTTTGATGATCGAATGAGCACCGGAGTCGGCTTTCACGCCGACAACGACGAGCGGCGGTTGGAAGGCAGTCTGGGTTACCCAGTTTACCGTGGCAGCCGCGACTTTGCCGTCTTTGCTCTCTGAGGTGAGCACGTAAATTCCATAGGGAATCATCCGTAACGCGGTTTTTTTGGCATCAGCATCCATTATAGATATTTCCTTTCATGTGAGTTGCGATCCCCCAAAGCTATTGGGATTCTATGGAACCACGAGTGAATCTTCAAGGACTCGACGCTCGCACCAACGAAGTTTTGCTCATTGGGGCCGCACGCGAAATGCGAGAGCCACATAGCGGTTCGCCGCGACCTGAAAATCACCTACCTCCATCATGCCGAGCCCGTTCACGTGAGCCCGCAACGAATGCGGATTGCTGCGCGATACAAACGCGACGCCGATCTCAAACCGTCCGGCCAAGTCTGTTTTCTGCGCTTCGTAAAGTCCGCGTAGCAGTCCGCGGCCGCGGTATTCGCGTGCAATACAAACCGGCCCATAGATGTAGCTGACAAAGCTGCTGAGCGGCCGATCTTCGAATCTAAACAGTGGATAGCTGCGGAGCATTTCCGCGATCACCGGTGAGCCGCTTGGAAATTCATTCCTGAAGGCACACAGAAACCCGGTCACTCGATCATCGAGAACTGCGATCGTAGTGCCTAGATCCTCGGCGATTTGCGCAGTTTGCTCCAAGCTAAATTGAGCCGAGAGAAAACCGCTCTGTCGTTCCTCCTCGGTCAGATTCGCGACGTAATTGGCGGATTGCAACTGCAGTATTTGTTGATAATCCGCGGCAACGGCCCGGCGATACTGAGCTAGCTCAGCCATATTTGCCAAAATCTTCGGTGCGCTATCCTGATCCGGGCCAGTTTTTAGGGCTCGGGGAGCTCCCGTCCCTGCCGATCATTTGCTTGAACATTTCCGCAATAAATCCACCCAATGCGCCGGCAGGAATGGCTGCTGCAAAGGACAGCGCCATAAACCACTCGGGCAACGCATTTTCATCGCTGCCCGCGCCTTGCAATGCCAAGCCAAGCAAGATCGAGCCGATGCCCACCAGAGCGCCGTGCTTCATCTCCAAACTCCCGGCCTTGTAAGCGGCATAAAACCCGCCGATCAAGGTACCGAGCGAGCCAAGTACCAGACTCGCGATCAAACCTTCACTGGATGTCCAGTACTGGCTGTAAGCCTCTTCGGCACCTCCTTGGGCGGAGAGTTCTTTAGCGACGAAAAACGCATAATAGAAGCTGGTCAAAGCGATGGTCGCGATCGTATCGATAATCACACCCACGAGAATCGGTCGGAATTGGATACCAGTCAAAAACCCTGTGGGCTCGATCCGTGACGGTGGCTTAACGGGTGAATTCTGTGCCATGGTTATTTGGAACCCGATCGGATTGGCCATATTACGGTTGACATGGCCGCTATCCTAGGGAAAATAACGTCACGCGCGACCAAAACGCAAACTCGCTTTAATGTTTCACCGTTTTCGCTACGAGGCGGAATTTTATTCATCGTTGAGCCGCATTCCGCTGCATGTTCGCATGAAGCTCGATCTTACCGGGATCAAAATTTCCCTCAAAGATTGGCTCGCTTTCGATTTGGCCGAAAGAGCGGCGCTATGCCATCTACCCTGCCATTCGCCTGACGAGAGACAAGCGTTCATCGGATATCTGGATTTTCTTTCGCGGAAATATTCTGGAGCCCCCGTTGTGGTGACGAACGCGTTGGACAATGCGGTTTTGGACAAAGGACAACTACCGGAGCCCGTGCGAAAAAAAAACCTCGATTCGCTCGACCCGGTTACGGCACAAGAATGGTTCGGCTGGAAGTTTCATGAGCGTTATGCTCTGTACAAAACCGCCACCTCACAAAGCCAACCGGACGCATTTGCTCAGGTGCTCGAACAATTGCGCGACCAAAGCGTTGACGTAGGGACTGAATTTGCGTGAGATCGGCCTGATGCCAGCCCGCAGCGCGCGACCATGAGGGTCAAAGCCTTCCAACACAGCCAAGCGCATCGATACGGAGATATCTTCCGCGTATTATGGGAAAACCGCTCGGAACTCCCCTACGCCTGGGCGATTCTCAATCACGGTGTAT
>DATIEH010000098.1:0-3085 GCA_035455905.1 Binatia bacterium
TAGTGTGACCTTTTTTCCACTGCGCTCGATCAACGAAAAGTCAGGAACGGTGCGACGTGGCGCAGCTCCATCCATTGATATCGAGACATGCGCAAAGGGCGGCGGTTCTTTCGCGAAGCCGCCGCTCGGCATCGCTGCAACAGAAACCGCCAAGAGAAAACTTTCAATGAATTTCATCTCGGTCTTCCTTGTTCGTGTAGGATTTTGGTTATGACAAGGCGAAGGAGTTGCTGGAGAGCGGTCAAGGCCGCTCCCCGGCGGATTGGTTGCTACTCCTCAATCTGCAAACTCTGTTTCGAACCTATGCTGCGACTGCAATCTCTGAGACAGAACTTCATCATTGCCCAGCGGATTACGATCGCATGTGCCGTAGAAGTCGATGAGATCGCCGAATTGTTCAAGCTCGGAGTCGAGCCGCTCAGCGTGTCCTCGTCGATGGCGGGGAACTTCATATGGCAATAGCTGCCCTCACTCGCGATCTCTTTCGAAATCACGTCCTGCGCGCCTGCCGGCGTCCCGAACCCGATGAGACCGACAAGAAGGGCCATACCTATAGCAAATTCTCTCTTTTTCATTTCGTTCACCTCCTTTTCATTTTCTATTTTGCTTGACGGGAGAAACGCGTGAAAAATTCCCGTCGAAAAAATCTTTTTGGCAATGACACCACCGGACGTTGCAGAAACTGGACGAAGAGAAGACTATGCATCATCTTGTCTCTGAGCTGCTGCACTGAGTTCATCCAGCCGGGTTACTTGATTTTGTTCTTGATGGGAGCGATGGACTTCAAGTAGTCGGCGATGGCCAACGCGTCTTCCTTCGTCATGTCCTTGTATCCATGTGGCGTGCCCTGAATGACCTCGTCCATGAGTCCTTGCACATTGTCGAAGTCGGGCTTGACCCCCGAGTGCAATAGCTCGGCGATCTCTTCCCGTTTCCACTCGCCGATGCCGGTGTCCTTGTCGGGAGTGATGTTCGGCACCGCCTGTCCCAACGGTCCGATCTTTTCGCTGGCTCCGGCCAGATAGAGCGACTGTTTCGGCACACCCATCGAGTTGCGCGGCGTGTGGCAATCGCCGCACGAAGCGACATGTTCAACCAAATAACGTCCGCGCTCGATGCCGCCTTTAGGCGCCTCGGCCGGCGCGCTAGTGAAGCGGCCAAAGATTTTAAGAAAGATCGGCGCACCGAGGGCGCGCATAAATGGTGTCCAGGTCTTCAATTCAGGCGTAGCTTTCTGAATCGGTTTTAGCGTTCTTAAATAGGCGATGAGCGCCTGCAGATCGTCGCGCGCCATGCCCGAATATTTCTCATAAGGCATCACCGGCAAAATCCGGCTGCCATCGCGGCTGATCCCCTTAGTGATTGCATCGGCGATTTGTTGATCGGTCCAATTGCCTAAGCCGGTTTCCTTGTCCTGAGTAATGTTGGTGCTGTAAACCGTTCCAAAAGGGATCGGAAATGGGCGCGCCCCAACGTTCGGTATGCCGTTAGGCACGGTATGGCAGGCGCAGCCTCCGGCGGTGGCAAAGATATACTGGCGTCGCCAAATCTTGGGAGCGCACGGAGGCAGAGTTAAACAGGAATGCGCAAAATAGCAGAAGGAATGTTCTCGGACCTGCTGCGTTCATCCTCAATCTCCTAAGCGATTTATGGATTGCTTTACCCTGGTTAACATTTTGGTATCTGTGGCCATCGGCCCAAACCATCAATTCAAAGCTTGGCTCCGATGCAGAGGTCGACAGAATCTCAAGGGGAGAAATGATGAACCTCTCCCCTTTTGATCGTGCCGACGAACTTAATCCATGTAATCGCGGGCTCGGCGATGTTGCAGGTGGATCAATTGCTCATGAACTTCATCTTTGCCAACCGGGTCGTGACTGCACGGTCCGTAGTAGTCGATGATGTCACCGGAGCTGGCATCCTTAAGAACCGGTTGAGCCGTGCCCAGCGTTCGTTCAAGAATCGCCGGGAACTTCATGTGACAGTAGCTGCCGTCGGCGAAAGCGTCCTTGGAGACGATGCTCGCCGAAGCGGCCGATGATATCCGCGGCACCAGCGCCGCGACCAGGCAGCCTCCCAGCATAAGTATTTTTGCGCTCTTCATTGTTTGCCTTCCTTTCCGGCCGTTGCTCGGCCTGTGCCCCGCTAGACCGAAATTGCGCGACGAAATTCCTTGCGCCCAATGTTTTTTTATTTTGATTGCTGGGGAATTTTTTCGCTGAACATCCAGTCCTTCACGTGGGAAACCCGGGCAGAGATGGCATGACCAAGTCACAAACTGCAGAGATGCGCATGGCGAGTTCGGAGCGCGTGCGCTTCCTGGCGCCTTCATTGACTCGTCACGAGCGGACTAATACACTTCGCGGCGAACGATGCGATCTTTCTGACTCCAACTGTGGTGTGGGGAATAAAATCGCTAGAGGAGCGGTCTTGACGTTAGGAGGAAAAGATAAACTGCAGCGGTTCGAGCAGGCGATGATGCCACATATGAATGCGGCCTATAATTTGGCGCGGTGGTTGACACGCAATGAAGATGACGCGCAGGACATCGTTCAAGAGGCCTACTTGCGAGCATTTAAATTTTTCGAAGGTTTTCACGGCTTGGACGCTCGCGCTTGGCTCCTCACCACGGTGCGCAATACCTGTTACACCTGGCTCGAGCAAAACCGCCGGAACCGGAACGCAACCTCCTTCGATGAAGAGATTCACACAGTCGAAGAAGACGCGATGAATCCCTCGTCCTTGGCGCTAAAGAGCGGCGACATTAAAATGGTTAGGGAATCATTGGAAGAACTGCCGGAGGAGTTTCGGGAAATCATCGTTCTGCGCGACCTCGAAGAATTGTCCTACAAGCAGATCGCGGAAGTAATCAAGGCTCCTCTCGGCACGGTCATGTCGCGCCTCGCGCGAGCGCGCGGCAAATTAAAGAGGATTCTCTGCTCGCGGCTCAAGGAGAAGCCCTAGCATGGATTGCAGTCACGCACAGAGCTTACTCGATATTTATCTGGATCAGGAGCTCGATCCGGTGCGTAACCTCGAGATCGAAGAACATCTGCACGGCTGCGCGGCCTGTGCGCAGGATTAC
>DATIEH010000099.1:0-8026 GCA_035455905.1 Binatia bacterium
GGGCCTTTACTATCATGACTGCCGGTATCTGAGCGGTTACGAATTCAAATTTGGCACAGCAAAACCCACGGGACTTGTCTGCACAGCCATATCCGGGTTCGGTGCCACCCTCGAGCTCACCAATCCTGATCTCCGGATCGATAATCGATTTCTGATCCGCAAGGATGAAATTGGCATCCAACTCGAGCGACTTCTGGATAGCGATCAACCGGCGCTACGCGACGTTTTTAAGCTGCGCAACTACGGGACGGACGCCGTCGATTTGCCGCTTCATTTTGTTGTTGAATCGAGCTTTGAGCCGTTGTTCGTCGTGCGCGGCCAGCTGGCGCAAAAACTAGGCTACCGGCACCCGCCGTCGTGGGAGGACGGGCGGCTCATTCTGCGCTACGACGGCGCGGACAAGATCGAGCGCATTCTTTCAATTCAGTTTTCGCCAATGCCACACTTTACGAGAGGCAATGGTGCGCGGTGCGAGTTTAAATTGGAGCCGCGCGAAGAAAAAGAGCTGCGCGTAACGTTCTACATCACAGAAGGGCGAAAACAGGTTGTACCACAAAACAAACCGCCGCCGGGCGATATGCATGAAGTCAAAGAACGGTTGGAAGCGTACGCCAACGAGTGGCTGGAAAGCACAACAGAAATTCGCAGTAACAGCTCTCTCCTGAATAATGTGGTGAAGCGGTCCTTGCGGGATCTTTACATTTTGAGAACGAGCCTTGAAGGAGAACAATTCTTCGCGGCGGGCGTGCCCTGGTACGTCACTTTATTTGGTCGAGACAGTTTGATCGCGTCTCTTCAGACGCTCGCTTACAATCCTGGTATCGCCGAGCAGACACTTCGGCTCATGGCGAAGTACCAGGGCACAAAAATAGATCACTGGCGGGACGAGGAACCCGGCAAAATCATGCACGAGCTGCGCGTTGGAGAAATGGCGCATCTAAACGAAATTCCGCAGACGCCCTATTACGGTACCATCGATGCGACGCCGCTGTTTCTAATTTTGGTCGCGCGGCATGCTGCCTGGACCGGAGAGCTGCGCCTGTTTAATGATTTGCACGATCATATCGAAGCCGCGCTTTCCTGGATCTCCATTCACGGCGATCAAAACCACGATGGATATCTGAAGTATCAAAGCTCAGCGAAGAACGGTTTGAGCAATCAGGGCTGGAAGGATTCGGGCGACGCCATCGTGAACCACGATGGCAGCTTGGCCGAACCGCCCATTTCATTGGTCGAAGTGCAGGGTTACGTTTACTTAGCAAAAATTTCACTGGCTGACCTCTATGAACGCGCGGGAGAATCGGAGCGCGCGACGCAACTTCGAGATCAAGCAGAGGGGCTGCGCGCGCGCTTCAATCGAGACTTCTGGGTTGAGGAGCGGCAATTCTACGCGTTAGCGCTTCAGGCGCAGAATCGTCCAGCCGAAGCAGTTTCGTCCAACCCCGGACAGGCGTTATGGACCGGCATTATCGATCCAAAGAATGCCCGGCCGACCGCCGATAGGTTGATGTCCGATGAGATGTTTAGCGGTTGGGGCATTCGCACGCTTTCGTCAAAGGAACCGCGCTACAATCCGATCGGATACCATCTTGGTACGGTATGGCCGCACGATAATTCGCTCATCGCCGCCGGGTTTAGACGTTACGGATTCGACGCGGAAGCGTGCCGTGTCTTTACGGCGATCGTCGAAGCAGCGCAGCATTTCGAGCACTATCGGTTGCCCGAGGTGTTCGCCGGATTTGAACGGGAGTCGTACGGCGTGCCGGTTCGCTATCCGGTTGCTTGCCATCCTCAGGCCTGGGCCGCCGGCGCCGTTCCTTATTTGATCCAGGCTGTGTTAGGCGTGACGCCCGACGGATTCGAGCGGCGTCTACGGATTCGTCATCCGGTATTGCCGGAATTTGTGCACTGGATTGAACTTCGTCGGCTCAGGATTGGAAGCGCCCACGCAGATCTCAGATTTGAACGCACGGCAAACGGTACGGTTGACGCGGTCGTGGTTAATCTTGACGGCGATCTGGATGTCGTGATCGAAGACGACACAGAAAATGTCCGGAAAAAATGGGACCTGTAGGGGGCGAAATTTATCCGCGAATCGTGTTCACTCTTAGTAGAATAGCGCTCAGAAGCTCATTTTTACGGTACGGAGGCACGGCACATGGAACGACGATTTGCGTTGGCGCTGGCAAAGCATTTCTGGATCGTAGTGGCGCTGATCGCTTTGGCGTCGTCCTCCTGTCAGAAGGAACAGCAGAGTAACAACACCGCTCAATCATCGCCCAGCTCGCCGGCGCCGGCGGTCAACCACGCCTCTGATCAAAACAAGCCCGGCGGCCCGCCGTTATCCTACGCTGATGTCATCGAAAAGGCCGGCCCGGCGGTGGTGACCATAAGGTCGGAGCGGAGAGTGCGCGCCCCACGGCAGTTTCCGTTTTTCGATAATCCACTGTTTCGTGATTTCTTTGGTGATCAGGGCCCGCAGTCCAGATCCAACCGGCCGCAAGTACAAATGGCGTTAGGCTCGGGAGTGATCGTCCATGCAGACGGCACGATATTGACCAATCATCACGTCGTCGACGGTGCCGAGCAGATCAAAGTTGAGTTACCGAACCATCGGATTTTCGACGCCAAAGTCGTTGGCTCGGATCCTCCGAGTGATCTGGCGGTATTGAAAATTGATGCCAAAGATCTGCCGGTCCTTGCACTCGGCGACTCCGATAAGGTCCGGGTCGGCGACATTGCGCTTGCGATCGGCAACCCCCTCGGGATTGGACAGACGGTGACCGCGGGGATTATCAGCGCGAAAAGTCGCTACACGGGTCTGAGCGACGGTAGCTTCGAGGACTTTCTCCAAACTGACGCTCCAATCAATCAAGGAAATTCCGGTGGCGCGCTCATCGACTCGACCGGCGAACTGATCGGTATCAACTCGCAGATCCTGTCCACATCCGGTGGCAACATCGGAATTGGTTTCGCAATCCCGTCCAACATGGCGCGGAATGTAATGGATCAGTTGAGCAAAACTGGCAAGGTCCATCGCGGCCAATTGGGCATCGCTATTCAACCGATGACACCCGAATTGGCAAAACAATTTGGTCTAAGTGAAACGCGCGGTGTGCTCGTCAACGGTATGACGGAGAACGGTCCGGCAGCCAAAGCGGGGATTCGGCGCGGTGATGTGATCGTCGCTTTCAACGGCAAACCTGTCACCGATGGCAATACTCTGCGCAACCAAATCGCCGGCACTGCGCCCGGCACGCAAGTAAAACTGACGATCGTACGCGACAAGCGCGAGCAGGAAATTCCCGTCACCTTGGGCGAATACCAGCCGCGCGCTTAGGCCTGTGGGAATGATTCGACGGTCTCGATAGACGCTATGCGGCGTTAAGCCGCAGCGCGTTTCTCGAGGCGTGCGCGCGCATTGTTTCGTCTTTTCCGATCTGCTGTGCTAACAAGTCATGGGATGGGAGCACTCGAGCAGCTCAATGCGAGAGTCGTCCGCTGCCGCCGCTGCCCTCGTCTCGTGCGCTGGCGCGAAGCGGTTGCGGCAAAGCCGCCGCGCAGGCACTGCGAAGAAAAATATTGGGCGAGACCGCTTCCCGGTTTTGGTGATCACAGGGCGCGGGTTCTGATCGTTGGGCTGGCGCCGGCGGCCCATGGCGGCAATCGGACCGGTCGAATTTTTACCGGCGATCGCAGTGGCGATTGGCTTTACGGCGCCCTGCATATCGCCGGATTTGCCAATCAGCCGAACTCCAGTCATAGAAACGACGGTCTCAGGCTCAACGATTGCTACATAACGGCGGCAGTACGCTGCGCGCCGCCGGAAAACAAACCCAGCCGCGCCGAGTTTCTCCGCTGCCGTCCGTATCTCGTGCAGGAAATCAAACTGCTTAGCGGAATCAAAGTCGTCATCGTCCTGGGCAAAATCGCTTTCGATAACTTTCTTGCGGCCTACGGGGAATGCGGCGGAATTGTTCCTAAACCACGCCCCAAATTTGGCCACGGGTTCGCTGTCGATCTCCCCGACGGCCCACGCTTGATCTGCTCCTATCATCCGAGTCAGCAAAACACCTTCACTGGCAAACTGACCCGCGCTATGTTCGACAGTATTTTCCACCGCGCGAGGGCTGCGCTCGAAGGGTAGGTAGCCCTTTTCCAGATTAAGATGGAAACGGGAGTTGTTTATGCGCTCTGCGCCGGCGTTTTCTGGGGCACGAGCCCGGTGCTGGTAAAACGAGGGCTCGCCGGCGCCGATGTAAGTGCAGCGACGCTCTATCAGCAAGCGACCATTCTCGTGACGCTCTGCCTTTCCGCGTTGGTTGAGGGCGATCTGTTCGCCGGGAAGATACCTGGGGACGCGGTGCTTATATTTGCCGGTACCGGCATTGTCGGCGCTTACATCGGTCGGACCTTGTTCGTCAAGAGTGTCGATCAGATCGGCGCATCGCGCGCGCAATCCCTCAACAATTCGTCGCCCCTAATTACTGTTCTTCTGGCGGCAGTAGCTCTTGGCGAACGCTTGTCTTTTGCCGTCCTACTCGGCGTGATGTTCATTATCTCCGGGGTATTTTTTGTGACGCAGAGCAATGGGGCTACGGGTAACAACAACCCGCAGCGGCGGATCACTTTGGCAGCCGTGCTGGCGACGCTTTGCTATGGTGTAGTGCCCGTGCTGAAAAAAATCGGTACGGATCACGGTGGCCCGCCGGTGCTGGGCGCGCTCGTGATGCACGCCACGGGGCTGATGTTGCTGATGACGCTGGGAAATTTGCTTAAAATCGAGCGTAAGTGGCAAAGGATCCCGATGAACAGTTTGGGCTGTTTCGTCGGTGCGGGATTCCTGTATGCTATCGGTTCAATTTTTACTTTGAAAGCACTGGTTCATGCACCCGCATCGGTGGTGGCGCCCATTTGGAGCGCGCAACCGATCGTCAGTTTTTTTCTCGCCAAGACGACTCTCAAAGGTATCGAAGAAGTGACGTTCAGGGACGGCGCGGCCGCCGCCCTGGTGGTTCTCGGTGTCCTGGTGTTACGGTTGGGCTGAAGCAATGTTCAATGTAGGGGCGATCTACGTGGTGTCCGAGTAACCGGAGATGACAATGAGCGTCAATATCAGTCGTGATTATTTCGAAATTGCAGCGGAGCTGAAGAAACGTGTCGAAGGAGATATTCGCTTCGATCGCTACTCGCGGCTGCTCTATTCGACTGACGCCTCGATCTATCAAATCGAGCCGATTGGCGTGGTCGTGCCGCGCCATAAGGGCGATGTGCAGGCTGTCATCGAGCTCGCGCACAAGCTGGATGTCTCGGTTTTGCCGCGTGGCGGCGGTACGTCACTAGCCGGGCAGGCGGTCGGCCATTCGATTGTGCTGGATTTTTCCAAATACATGCAGAACGTGCTGGAGGTTAACCAAGAAGAACTCTGGTGCCGCGTGCAGCCGGGCTTGGTCCAAGACGAGCTTAATGCGCACGTGCGCGCTACGAGCTTACAGTTCGGTCCCGATACTTCGACATCCAATCGCGCCACCATCGGCGGCATGATCGGCAACAATTCTTCCGGCGCCCATTCGCTCACATACGGTAAAACCCTCGATCATGTGATCGAGCTGACCGTGCTGCTCGCCGATGGCAGCGAGGCCGTGCTGAAAGATTTGACGCCGGAAGAAGTGGAAAAACGCAGCCGTGCCGATAGTACCGAAGGCCGCGCCTATCGCGAGGTGTTTCGTTTAGCGCAGCAGCACAAAAACGAAATTCTCGCGCGTTATCCGAAAATCATGCGGCGCGTTTCCGGCTACAATCTGGATGAATTCGTCAAGGCGCAGCCATTCAATCTTTCCCGTGTGATCGTCGGGTCCGAGGGCACTCTGGCAACCGTAGTCGAAGCCAAGATGCGTCTCGTGCCCAAGCCCAAATGGACAGCGATGGATGTGATTCACTTCAACGACGACATCGAAGCTTTGGAGTGCGCGCAACTGATTCTGCAAACGCATCCCTACGCCATGGAGTCCACCGACAAAATGGTCTTGAATCTCGCGCGCGGCAACATCGAGCAGTCTCGCAGGCTCGGTTTTGTCCAAGGCACGCCCGATTCGCTCTTGATGGTGGAGTATGCCGGCGAGACCGAAGCCGAGGTCAAGGACCAGGTTGACAAACTCGAAGAGGTGAGAAAGCGCGAGAAAATCGGCTACGCGGCGACGCTCGCGTTCAAACCCGAAGCAGTGAAGGCGATCTGGGGCGTGCGCAAAGCAGGGCTTGGTTTACTGCTCGGGATCAAAGGCGACAAGAAGCCGATCGCATTCGTCGAAGATACCGCGGTCGCTCCGGAGAAATTGCCGGAATTCATCCGGCGATTCCGCGAGGTCGTGGCGCGCCATGACACGATCGCGGGGTACTACGGCCACTGTTCGGTGGGCTGCATGCATATCCGGCCGTTGATCAATCTCAAAGAACAGAGCGAGATGCACAAAATGGTTTCCATCGCCAACGCGATCTCCGACCTGGTGCTCGAATTCAACGGCGCGATGTCCGGCGAGCATGGCGATGGATTGGCGCGCAGCCATTTCAACGCGAAACTCTTCGGCCCGGCGATTTATGATGCCTTCCGCCAGATCAAGCGGGCATTCGATCCGAAAAATCTAATGAACCCCGGGAAAATCGTCGATGCACCGCCGATGACCGAGTCGCTCAAGATCAGCCCGCGCTACAAGCCGTGGGAGCCGCGCACCACGTTGAACTTTACGACTCAGGGTGGCTTTGCGCGAGCCGTCGAGATGTGTAGCGGGATGGCCGAGTGCCGGAAGAAGCTCGATGGGACCATGTGTCCTTCGTACATGGGGACTCTCGATGAGGAACACTCGACCCGGGGGCGCGCCAATGCGCTTCGAAACGCGATCTCCGGGCGGGCTCCGCAGGAGGAATTCACGGGGAAACGGCTTTATGAGGTGATGGATCTCTGCCTCGAGTGCAAAGCCTGCAAAGCGGAGTGCCCGTCCAACGTCGATATGGCGAAGCTCAAGTACGAGTTTCTCGATCACTATTACCGTGCCAACGGCTTGCCGCTGCGCAATCGTATGTTCGGCGCCATCGAGAGTCTCAACCGGCTCGGCTCCAGCTTGGCACCGGTATCGAATTGGATTGCCAATTCGGCGTTGAATCGTTGGCTGATGGAAGTTCTCGCCGGTATCGATCGCCGGCGGCCGTTGCCGGAGTTCGCCGGCCAGACTTTCGAAGCGTGGTTTCGGAAACACGAAAAGGAAGGCGACGGGTCGAAGGGCGAGGTGGTTTTGTTTCACGATACGTTTAACAACTACAACTCGCCGAATGTGGCGATCGCCGCGACGCAATTTCTGGAAAGATCCGGCTATCACGTGCTGCTCGCGGAAAAAAAATGCTGCGGCAGGCCGATGATTTCCAAGGGCATGCTCAGCCAGGCGAAAGAGAATGCTGAATGGAATGTCGAAAAGCTGGCGCCCTACGCGGCGAAGGGAGTTCCGGTTGTCGGTCTTGAACCGTCTTGTCTACTCACCCTGCGCGATGAATATCCGGAATTCATTGCGACCGAAGCCGCGCGGAAAGTTGCCGAGAACAGTTTTCTCTTCGAAGAATTCGTCACGCGAGAGCAAAAGCAGGGAAGACTCGTGCTGCAATCAAACGGCGGCGGTAAGAAAATTTTGCTGCACGGACATTGCCATCAAAAGGCGCTCGTCGGCACGGCGCCGACGACAGCGATGCTCAAAGCCGCCGGTTACGAGGTTGTTGAAGTGGATTCGGGCTGCTGCGGCATGGCCGGCTCGTTCGGTTTCGAAAAAGAGCACTATGATTTATCTGCTAAGATCGCCAACCGGCGGTTAGTACCTGCGGTGAATGCGGCCGGACCCGAAATCGACGTTGTCGCGCCAGGAATCTCGTGCCGGCAGCAGATCGAGCATCTCGCCGGACGCAAAGCCAAACATCCGGCGGAACTGATGTGGAAGGACTAAATAAGGAGGACTGAGTATCCAGGACTGAGGACTGAGCAGGGATA
>DATIEH010000100.1:0-3860 GCA_035455905.1 Binatia bacterium
GTAATCCGGTGGATACTCATTGAAGGCGAGAAAAATTTCACTGGTATAAACGTAGATCCGCGCCGGAATGCCGATCAGTGCCGGTGTTTCGAATGACTCCAAGGTGCGGACGAAAAGGATCAGCAAAACAGACCCCGCCGCAGGAACAAGCAGCCGCAATGTCACCCGCTTGAAGGTCTGCCACGCGCCGGCGCCAGACATCATCGCGGATTCTTCGAGGGATGGATCCATAGATTTGAACGCCGCCGTCATCATGAGAAAGACCAATGGCACTTGCCCGACGGAATGGACCCAGATCATACCGGGCAAGGAAAAAACATTAAACGGAGGCGACTCGAGGCCGAAGAGGCTCTTCAACCACACGTTGATGTAGCCGAACTTCGGGCTCAGAAGAAAAATCCACGCGATCGATTCGAGCACGCCCGGCAGAATCAATGGCACGACCGCGAGCGGCACAAAAATGCCGCGCAATGGCGTATTCGTGCGTTCGGTTAGCCAGGCGAGCAAAGTCCCCAAGATAAAACTAAGTGCTGCCGAGCCCGAGGCGAAAATAAGCGAATTTTTAAACGTCGAGTAGGTATATTCGCTGGCATACGCGGCTTGATAGTTTTTTAAGGTGTAAATAAATTCCCGCGGTGCGACTTCCGCTTGAAAGCTCCCGATCAACAGCATCAGTAGCGGCAATACCGCCAGATAAATCAGAATGCCCGCGCCGACCAGCGGCACCAACAGCGCCGGATCGCGAAACGACGGCAGAGTGGTGCTTGTGCCTCGAGGTATTGCGAGTGTCGCCATGCTTCACCTAATTGGATAAGGAGCTTCTATATCGACTTCACGATCTTTAGCGCAGCTTGAAAATTTCCTTCCACATCTTGTCGTACTTAGGAAATTCCTTCAAGTCGGCCGCGGTAATGAAGTAGGTCTTCTCGGTTTTTGTTTTGTCTATGGGATCGACTTTCGGATGCGCTGGGTTACGGCCGCCTTGAGCCATTACCTTTTGCCCGTCCAAGCTCGCCACCCACCGAGCAAACAGCAAAGCTGTGTTCGGATGCGGCGCATTTTTGAAAATCGCCGTACCGTTGATGGACGCCACGCCTTCCGTCAGCATCGTGTTGAGGGGAGCGCCTTTCTTGATCCGAATCGGATAGTGGTGTGAATAACAAGTCAAACAAGCTGCTGCCTGGCCAGCGACCAGTAATTCAGCCAAATCAGAGTGCCCCTTATGAAACTCAACGTTGTTGGCAGCGATCTTCTTCCAAAAATCGACCGCCTTTTCATCACTGTTGAAGCGATATTTTGCGAAGGCTAGGAGCATCTCCAAATCCCGCGGCTCCGCAATCAGCCGATTTTTCCAGCGCGGCTGAATAAAATCATCATACGATTTTGGCTCCTCATCTTTTTTAACCAGATTTGTATTCCATGCGGCGATGAAATATTGGAGGTCGGAAGCATTCCAATAGCTCCCTTTCAGTCCATCTGGATACGCCGACGATTCCGGCACGGAAACCTCCAGCAACAATCCTTGGTCATGCATCTGGACCACGTTCTCGAGCGGCGTTTGAAAGATATCGCCTAAGGTTCTACCTCCCCGGGCTTCGCTCATGGCTCGGGCAACAAGCTGATCCGAGGTGGCATCGACGTGATTAATCTTGATCCCCGGAAAACGTTTCTCAAAACTAGGAAGGACGATTTGCGCGTTGATCTGGGCGAGGGTCCCATAGAAGTTCAGCGTTCCACCCTCTTTTAGGGCTAACTTATGCACCTCATCCAGCGACTGGGCATGGGAAACCGTGATATTGTTCGGCCAATTCAGGGTTAATAGAAATACCGATACCAGTGGAATCAACACTCGTTTACCGTTTTTCATAAGCAAACCCTCCAAAAAATAGCTAAACGCGAAACGAGCAATGTTAATACCACGCAGATTCGAGGAGGACCCAGAACGACGGACTAGCGTAGTTTAAAAACCTCCTTCCACACCTTTTCATACTTGGGCCACTGTTTTTGTTCTTCGGTGCCGATGGGATAAAGCGTCTCTGGACGAATCTTTTCCACCGGCTCCACCTTCGGATGCGGCGGCAGCCGTCCGCCCGCAGCATAAGCTTTCTGCCCTTCTTCGCTGGCAGACCAGCGGTAAAAAAGCCAGGCGGAATTTGGATGCGGCGCATCTTTAGCGATGGCATCGGCGGTGATCGTGGCAATCCCCTCAGTCCGCATGTAGCCCAGCGGCGCGCCTTTTTTAATCCGGGGCGGATAATGGTGCGCGTAGCAGGTTACGCAGGCGGCGGCCTGCCCGGCGACGAGAAATTCAGCAAGCTCGGAATGACCCTTATGAAATTCGATGTCATTGGCGGCGAGCTTGCGCAAATAATCGAAAGCCTTTTCGTCATTTTTAAACTTGTGCCGTGCAAGGCCAATCAGCAATTCGACATCGCGCGGCTCCGCAATCAGCTTTCCCTTCCACTTCGGGTCCGCGAAATCATCGAAGACTTTTGGCTCATCCTCTTTTTTTACGAGGTTCGTGTTCCATGCACCGATGATGATCACCAAGTCGGCCGCTAACCAATTGGTTCCCTTCAAATTAGCCGGATAGGCCGCCGCCTCAGGCGGAAGCCGATCGACCAGTAGCTTTTGATCGGCCACTTGCAGCACATTCTCGAGAGCCATCTGAAACACATCAGCGAGAACTCTCCCGCCGCGCGCTTCGGTAATCGCTCGCGCCGCGAGCTTGTCTGCGGTCGCGTCCACATGGTTCACTTTAATCCCGGGAAAGCGTTTTTCGAATACAGGTAAGATCTTTTCCGCGTTGATCTGCGCCAGTGTCCCGTAGAAGTTCACCGTGCCGCCTTCTTTCAATGCCGCCTTGTGAAGCTCGTCCAGAGATTGCGCTTGCGCTGTCGTCGCGATCGCGGCGAGCATAATACCGGCAGCAACACTAAAAACCGTCGAGAATACTTTACCCTTCATTTTTAACATCGTGCCTCCATCGTTTTGTTTGCTCGATTTACGCCCGACTATCTCAATTTGAAAACTTCTTTCCAGACCTTTTCGTATTTTGAATATTGCTTGAGGTCCTCGACCCCTACGGCATAAATCACCTTGGGCCGAATCTTCTCCGTCGGCTCGACTTTCGGATGGGCCGGCGTTCTCCCGCCCTTCGAGTAAACCGCCTGCCCCTCTTCCGACGCCGCCCAGCGGCTAAATAGCCATGCCGTATTCGGATGGGGCGCATTCTTCAAGACCGCGACTGCGATAATTCCGGCGGCTCCTTCGCTCAACATGTAGTCGACCGGCGCGCCCTTGCGCTTTCGCTCCGGATAATGATGGGAATAGCAGGTGAAACAAGCCGCGGCTTGTCCGGCGACTAGAAGCTCCGCGAGTTGGGAATGCCCTTTGTGAAATTCGACGTCGTTTGCCGCAATGCGCGTGAGGACGGCACGCGCTTTCTCCAGGCTTTTATGTTTGTGCGTGAGCGCAACCAGAATCTCGTAATCGCGCGGTTCCGCAATCAAGCGTCCTTTCCAGCGCGGATCGCCGAAGTCGTCAAGGAATTTCGGTTCTTCGTCCTTTTTAATCTTGTCCGTGTTCCAGGCGCCCACGAAGAAGATCAAATTGTTCGCCGCCCAGTAGGAGCCTTTCAGATCTGATGGATACGCGGCGGCCTCAGGCGGCGCCTTTTCCAACAGCAAACCTTGCTCATGGATCTTGTTGATGTCTTCCAGCCCAAACTCGACCACGTCCGCGAGCGTTTTGCCGCCCCGCGCTTCGGTGATCGCCCGCGCCGACAGCTTATCTGAGGTCGCATCGACGTGGTTGATGCGAAGACCGGGAAAACGCTTTTCGAATACCGGATAAATTTT
>DATIEH010000101.1:0-6668 GCA_035455905.1 Binatia bacterium
CGCTAGTCTCAGTTACCGATCAAGAATAGTTTGCCCGTTGGGGTGTGCTTGCAAAGTAACTTACGAGTTGTCAGTTTTTTTCTTCTTAGTCGGGTGATTCACTTCCTGCGCCAAAGCGTGCACGAACGCTTTTGACAAATAATTCAGTCCATTCGTGATGGCATATCGATTGCGCCGACTACTTGGCGAAGGAGGACGAAGCTATGAAAAGTTTAAAGAATCAACGCGGGGCGATGGGCTGGGCACTTCTATGGCTCCTTGGCATACCCATACCAATTCTCGTTATCCTGTTTCTCGTGCGCGGTTGCACATAAGACCGTTGGAGTGATGGAATACTGGAATATTGTAATAGGGATTCAACCCAACACTCCAGCATTCCACCACTCCGTCCACTCGCCGCTGTCTTCGACCTTAATCTGCGTAATCTCGATCTCACCTGCTGCCACCGAACACATCATAGAGCGCACCGGCAGTGCCGCCTACACCAGCACCAATGGCAGCGCTTTTGCCGACATTGGAATGCGTCGCGGCGCCGATTCCCGCGCCCGCCGCCCCGCCAACTGTCGCGCCAGTCAGAGTCCCACAACCAACCGCCACGAAGCTCAAAAGCGAAATTCCGAGGTACCATGCTCGCATCTGTCTATTCTTCATTAGTCTCACCTCCTATCACGACGTTTTCCGCAAAATGCGTTCCAATACATCACGGCGGGCGAAAAAAAAGCCCATGGAAAAGTTCGTACTGTGAGATGCTTAGCGCGATTAAAAAGGGAACTGGCCGGCCTTCAGTTGCTCTTGCGGAAAAATTCTACTTCCGTCGTCGACGAAATCGCGAAGGAGTACGCGGTCCTCTAATTTACAGGCTTCAGTGGAAGTGGGGACTCTTTATCTGCAGCCACGTGATACATTCGCTTTCGTGTTGGGCGATGCAGTTTCCGCACAGGCTGGCTGAGCAATACTCGCAGTCGAATTCCTCGCCGTGGAGAATTTCGTTTCGGCATTCACCGCATTCGATGGTTCCGTTGATGAGCTGAAACATAAACCCGTTGCGCAGCCGGAATGCGGCGAAAAAACTCGTTGATCTCAAAATCGGCCGCTCGCACCTGCGGCTTAGCATGCTTATCCTTCGCGGCGCAATGAAAAACCTCCCAAGCTATGCGCCGAGTTGAGGATTCCCGATCGATCGAAAATTGCCCGCTGACGTGAAACAATCGATGGCGTATGCGTATCGTTGCGCATATTGACATGGATGCGTTCTACGCCGCGGTCGAGGAGCAGCTCAATCCGGCATTAAGAGCGTTGCCACTCGTGGTCGGCGCAGACCCGAAGGAAGGCACAGGCCGGGGCGTCGTAATGACTGCAAACTATGCTGCACGCCGGTTCGGCATCCGTTCTGCCTTGCCTATCTCTCGAGCGTGGCGGTTGGCCGAGACCGCGCGCCAGCGCGGCGAGCTTGCAACTTTGTTTCTGCGCCCGAATATGGCGCTCTATCGAGCGGTTTCTGAGCGCATCATGGATATTGTCAAACGCTATGGTGATGCCTTTGAAGAAGCGAGCATCGACGAAGCCTATCTCGACATTTCTTCGCACGGACATTTTCCGACTGCTATGGAAAGAATGAATGCGCTGAAAGCTGAGATCCGCATTCGGGAAGGAATCGGCTGTTCCATCGGTATCGGTCCGAATAGACTGATCGCAAAAATCGCCTCCGGCCAACAAAAACCGGATGGGCTGACGGTCATCGCGCCTGCGGTCGTTGCAAGCTTTCTCGATCCGCTCCCGATACGAAAGATTCCGGGAATCGGGCCCAAGAGCGAACGCTTCCTTCATGAGCAGAATCTTCGAACTATCAGCGAGCTCCGCCGCGTGCCGGCCACCGTATTGGTCGAGTGGTTCGGTAAATGGGGCCAGCAGCTGTTCGACAAATGCCGCGGTATCGACGCTTCCCCAGTGACGAATGAATGGACACGAAAATCGCTCGGCGAACAGGAAACTTTTGAGCAAGACACCCGAACGCAATCCCTGGTCACGGAGCGGCTCGACTTAATGGCTGAGCGGATTGTCACCAAGCTCCGCGCCAAGGACTTCAAGCGCTTTCATACCGTAACCCTCACGGTTCGTTTCGGCGATTTTCAGACCAGCAATCGCTCGCGGACGATCAAGGAGGGTATCGCGGTGGACGAAAATGCGCTAACTCGGCTACGGAATGAAGCCGCAGCCCTGCTCGCGCCGTTTTTCGACGCGCGCGAAAATCCGCGCGGCAAAGCATTTCGCTTGATCGGTTTGCGTGTGGAAAAACTTTTCTAACGAACTCACCACGAACACACGAGGTACACGAAGCTCTCGTAGAGAGCGCTCCGCGCACCGTTTCCGACCTCGGTGGGGTAGTTTATCGGTCGCGACTCTTGGAAATTTCCTCGCGTCAATGACGCCACGATGATGGCTCATTTGCACTAGCCGTTCCTTGCGCAGATCTCACTTCGTTCGAGATGACAGTTATGCTTTCATGCATTTTGAGTGCGGTGAAAAATCTTTCCCCGTTTTTCATTCTCTGTAGGCGAGCGTAAGCTGAATCACTTTGTGGTGAAAAACTAATTGCTCGGGTCATGGCTGCCGTAATTCCGATCTCGTTGAACATCGGCGTGCCTCTTTCTATACTCTCGTAATGCTAAAAATCGCCACCTGGAACGTGAACGGCATCCGCGCCAGAGAGATGCAGGTTCTCGAGTGGGTCGAACGCGAGCGGCCTGATGTGATTTGCCTGCAGGAACTCAAATCAACTGTCGCCCAGGTGCCGGCAGCGTTGTGCGAGCTGCAAGGCTATCGCTGTTACTGGCATGGCGAGCGCGCCTACTCCGGGGTAGGCCTCCATATTCGGCGCGACGCTTTCGCGCGGGAGCCGCTTTTTAGTCATCCCAGTTTCGATTTCGAAACTCGGGTAGTGACCGCACAGCTCGATGATTTCTTGTTCGTGTCCGTCTACGTACCGAACGGCGGTAAGGACTTCCCCGCCAAGATGCAATTTTTGCGGCAGATGGAGGAGTTCGTCGCGGCCGTCGGGGCCGATAACAAACGGCTTGTCCTTTGCGGCGATCTCAACATCGCGCGCACCGAACGCGACGTCCATCCCAAGGAACGCAATCCCCTCGCGGTCGGACAACGGCCGGAGGAAAGAGAAATCTTCGAGCGTATCCTGGCGCAAGGCCTTACTGACGTGGGCCGCGCGCTCGACCCGGAAAACGACAATCTATTCACTTGGTGGGCGCCCTGGCGCAATATGCGCGCGCGCAACATTGGCTGGCGGCTCGATTACATTCTGGCGAGCGAAGCTCTGGCAGTAAAGGCAATTCGCTGTGCGGCATTCCGGGAGATAGGCACGAGCGACCATGCACCCGTCATTGCAGAGTTCGATGTGAGTCAAGCCGTTCTCGGCGAATCAAATGTGAGCGCCTGAGTCGTGCACTAGGAATTCGAAGAAGCAACCGACTGGTGTTTCTACTGAAAGCAACTAAAAAGAAATCCCGTTCAGCGACCCGTGATCCGAGCTCCGTCAGCCGTCTGGACGAATACAATCGCAAACGGCGCTTCGATGTCACGCCGGAACCCGCCGGCAAGCCTCGGCGCACAAGAAAAAAGGCGCTTCAATTCGTCATTCAGAAACATCGCGCGACGAGCTTGCATTATGATTTCCGGCTTGAACACGACGGCGTCATGCTCTCCTGGGCAGTTCCCAAAGGACCCTCCCTCGACCCCGCCATCAAACGCTTTGCCATGCAAACCGAAGATCACCCCATCGAATATAATCGTTTTGAAGGCGTGATTCCCGAAGGAGAGTACGGTGGCGGAACCGTAATGATTTGGGATCATGGCACGTGGGAGCCCGAGGTTGCGGATATCGACGCTGCGCTGGCTAAAGGAGATGTCAAATTAACATTGTACGGCAAAAAACTCCGGGGTTCCTGGGTACTGGTGCGAATGCGGCAGCGCCAGTGGCTGCTGATCAAGCACCGCGATCAAGCCGCTTCGAACTTGGACATCACTGCGGTCGAGTTTCGCTCCGCTGTATCGGGCCGCACCTTGGCGGAGATTGCGCGGCGCGACGGCGCGAGCGCGCGCCAGCTCAAACAAGCCGAGGAAGCGGATCGTACCGCAGCATCGACCGGCGCCGCTTGACACCTTGCGCAAATTTACTCTGGAGCCAATATGATCGTCCGTCCTGCCCTAATACCGTTTGCAGTTCGTCACGGTGTCACACCAGTTCTGTCCGGAATCATCGAGGATGGCGACCCCGCTTAATCCCGCCAGGGACATCAAGATCGGAACTTCGGGCTATTCCTACTCGGGCGCGCCGCCCAAAGGCTGGTATGGCGCTTTCTATCCACAGAAAAAGTCCAGACAGTTTGACGAGCTTCGCTATTACTCCCAAATTTTCAATACCTGCGAGATCAACAACACGTTTTACAGACCACCGGCGCGGGCCGTGGCGCAAGCTTGGGCAGAGAAAACGCCAGATGACTTCTCCTTCGCCGTAAAAGTATGGCAAAAATTCACGCACCCCATGAAAATCTCTCGGAAGAAATCGGATGAGCGATGGGAGGCTCCGAGCGAAGCCGAGTTCGACGAATTTCGCGCCGGCATTTTGCCCTTGGCGGAGGCGGGCAAGCTCGGTGTTTTGTTGTTCCAATACCCTGCTGGATTTCATTACTCACCCGAAAGTTTAGAAAAGCTGCAAGACGCGCTCAGGCGATTTTATGATTATCCGAAAGTTGTCGAGCTTCGTCATAGCAGCTGGAATGAAAACGCCGGTGCAATGAAAAACCTTTTCTTAGAGAACCGCGCCAGCGGTGTCCTGATCGATGAGCCGAAATTTGCTGGATCGATACGGCAAAAACCCGAAGCGCTCGGCGATATTTTTTATTTTCGCGCACACGGCCGAAACGCGAAAGCCTGGTGGCATGCGAAAGAATCCTGGGAGCGCTACGACTATTTATACTCGCGCGAGGAAATCAAAAGGCACGCCGAACGCATCAAAACCGCCGCAGCGACACCCGGCGTCAAAAAGGCCTTCGCCTTCTACAACAACCACGCGCGGGCGAATGCCCCGGCCAACGCCATCATGCTGTCTCAGGAATTGGGCGTGAGGCTCAAAGCGATGCCGCCGGAAGGAATGGTGGAGAAATTTCCTGAGCTCGTGCAGCGGAGCCGCGCTGAGTGATTCGGGCGGAATCGTCGGAAACTTGGCGCCTCGGCGTTTTTGTCGCGAGCAATATTCGAGAACTAAAAATTTCTCGGCATTGCGCGGAGCACGCCTAAAAATTCTTTGTGTACTTCGCGCCGTCGTGGCGAAATTCGCCACAAAAAGCATCACGGCAACGGGCATGTCGGTGTGCGGCGCTTCACTTCAGGAATAACTTCCGCGCCAAAACGTTCGATGGTTTCGAGCGTCAAGCGCGGGTCCACTCCCGGCCAATCCACCATGAACCACATAACTTCGGCGCCAAACTCTTCGTGATAAGAGAGCACTTGCTCCACCACTTCGCTCGGACTCCCCAGGATCAGCCGGTCGCGCTTAAGGTCGGCGAAATTCAAATCGTAGCGCTCACCGGGTTGTCCCCACTGCTGATACCGTTGATAGCGGCGCTCGTAGCCATCCTTGATGCGCCGTTCCGCTTCCCGGGTGGTATCTGCAATGCAGAGATCGCGAAAGATAAACAGGCCTCGATAGGATTTTTCTTGTTTTTCCAACGCAGCTTTGTATCCCGGCAGCACCTGGCGCAGAAAGCTCTTCGAATGGCGGCGGCTCGCGATCCAATGCTCGGCCACCTCGGGGACGCGTGCGACGGTCTGTTCCGTATCGGCGCCCATCAGGATCGGCGGTCCGCCTGGTTGACGGGGCTTGGGAAAGCAGGTCGCCTTATCCAGATGAAAAAATTTCCCGTGAAAGGTAACGGCCTCGCCGGTCCAGAGCCGCCGAATTACCTCCAGAGCTTCGACAAGTCGGCTGCGCCGTTCCCGTTTGGCAATACCAAACGCGCTAAATTCACTTTCACGATAGCCCTGGCCGACGCCGAACAACACTTTGCCCCCGGAAAGCTGATCTAACGTCGAAATGTATTCGGCGACCATCACGGGAGGATGCAGCGGCAAAAGAAAAATCGAAGTACCGAGATACATTCCCGGCACCTGCCCTGCCAAATACGACAACAGCGGAATCGATTGCAGGATCGCCGCTTCCGGACCGGTCAAATAATGTTGCGCGACGAAGAGACCTTCGTAGTTGTTCTTATGGGCAGCTCGTGCCCGCAGTAACACCTGCTCGCATGCTTCCTGAGGGTTGACGTCCGCCGGATAGCTGCCGAATTCAATGCCAAAGCGCATTCACCGCTCCTATCTGAATCTGGTGTTATACATTACAAACTTCTGCGAAACCCAGTTAAAAACTGTCGATTTGCTACTTATCATTTCGACCGAAGGGAGAAATCTTTCTCGTGAGCTGGACCGGAAAGATATCTCGGTTTGCTCGAGATGGCACGTATCGGCGATGCGTCGTTACAAAAAACCAGAATCAGGATCGCTAATTGTCTTGCGTCTCGATTGCTCTCTCGCGCCGCTCCTCAGTCATCGTTCACGCGCGCAGCGCACCATGAAAGCATTTCGATCTGCGGCATAGT
>DATIEH010000102.1:0-6042 GCA_035455905.1 Binatia bacterium
AGTCTAGCGCGGCCTACCGAGCTGCTCGACGTCATGAAGGCAAAGGTCAATGGCGAACCGTACGATGCGGATAAATATGCGACGACCTTGCGTCGCAGTGTAGCCGAGATCGTCAGTAAGCAAGCCGAATGCGGAATAGACATCGTCGCGGATGGTGAGCAGAGCAAACCGGGATTTTACACCTACGTGCGCGAGCGGCTCACCGGTTTCGAAAAGAAAGACGCGCCAAAGGCGGCATGGACGCAATGGTCGGGCGAAGTCGCGATGTTTCCGGAATACTACGAACAGTATTTTAGCCGGCGTATGATGGGCGGCAGCATCACCCCACGCGCGCCGCTGGTTTGCACCGGCCCGATCGCGTATCGCGGACAGGAGGCGATCCGCAAAGATATCGAGAACCTCAAAGCCGCGCTCGTCGGGCTGAACGTGGCGGAGGCCTTCATGCCCGCCGTGGCGCCGACAGGAGTCGGTAGAAACGAGTATTACCGCTCGGAGGAAGAATATTTAATCGCCGTCGGCGATGCACTGCGCGAAGAATATAAAGCGATCGTCGATGCCGGATTGATTCTTCAGGTCGACGATCCCTGGCTCACCGAAGTGCACAGTCAAGATCCAAACCTAAGTCCGGCTGAGCGGAGAAAGATTGCCGAGCTGTCGGTCGAAGCTCTGAATCAAGCGATTCGCGGCATACCAGCGGAAAAAATCCGCTTTCATACCTGCTACGGCATCAACGAAGGGCCGCGCATTCATGATGCGCCACTCAAAGAAATCGTCAATCTCATCTTAAAAGTGAACGCCGGCGCTTATGCCTTCGAGGCGGCCAATGCCCGCCATGAGCACGAGTATCGGGTCTGGGAAGACTTCAAGTTGCCGGAAGGAAAAATATTGATTCCCGGCGTAATCACTCACTGCAGCAACATCGTTGAGCATCCAGAGCTGATCGCCGAGCGAATCATCCGTTTTGCTAAACTGGTCGGACGAGAGCGCGTGATCGCGGGCGGCGACTGCGGCTTTTCGTCGCAAGCGACTTACAATCCCGAGGTCCATCCGAAAATCGTCTGGGCGAAATTTCAAGCGATGGCGGAAGGGGCGAAGCTGGCGAGCCGACAATTGTGGCGGTAAGCGCACCGTCCTTGGGCGTGGCAAGTTTATATTCGCTGTTTTGGATTTTGCAATTTGACATTTCGCGTTTGCTTCGGATTTCGAATTTTTTCGCGAGGCGCAATGAAATTTTTAAAATGTTTATTTGCAGTTGTTGTGATTTTTGCCGGATTGAATTCAGATTATGCCACAGCCGCTGATGACCTGGTCGTCGGAGCCAAAAAGGAAGGCGGCCTCGTTCTTTATCTGTCGACGAATCTCACCGATGCCAACGGCCTGATTCAGCTCTTCAAACAGAGTTCCGCGAGATTTTTTTCAAGTGAGCGTGCGGAACCGAATAGGAATTTTACCGCAGAGTCACGGAGCACACAGAGATTTAATTTATTAAGCCCCCTCCGCGCCCTCCGTGTCTCCGCGGTGAATCGTCCGATTCTCTTTACTGCAGACCCTCGAGGTAAGCCATGTACGATCTGATTCTCAAAGGCGGCCGCATTTACGATGGCTCCGGCATGCCGTCGTTTCTCGGCGATATCGCAATTAATGATGGTCGCATTCAGGCCATTGGCCGGATCAATGCTTATGCCGATCACGTCCTCGATGTCGGCGGCCTCGCCGTCGCTCCTGGCATCATCGATTTTCATACCCATTTCGACGCGCAGCTCTGGTGGGACCCTCTGGCGTCATCGTCGAACGAGCACGGCGTCACCACCGTGGTCATGGGCAATTGCGGTCTGACACTCGCGCCTTGCAAGCCCGAAACTCGCGACGCTCTGATCGGCACCTTCGTACGTGTCGAGGATATGCCGCGTCAAAGCTTGCAAGCCGGGATTCCGTGGGTGTGGACGACGCACGATGAATTGCTCGATGCACTCGAGCGGCAACCGCTCGGGCTGAATGTTGCCACGCTGGTCGGCCATTGCGCCGTACGCCAATACGCGATGGGCGAAGCCAGTGTCGAGCGCGAAGCCAATGATGCCGAGATCGCCGAAATGGAAGAGTTGGTGCGCCAGGGCATGGCCGCCGGCGCTTTCGGCTTCTCGACCAATGCCAATCAGCGTCATTTTCGGGAGGACGGAAAACCGGTGCCGAGTCGTTTCGCCGCTCTCGATGAAGTCGCCCGCCTGTGTCGCGCGGTAGGCGAAAGCCGGCGCGGTTTGGTCCAATTTACCCATGGCGCGTTCGCTTCCCCTGAGCACGTCGCGCATATCGGCAATTGGTACGATACTATTCTCAAAGAAACGCGGCGCCCGTTAATCGGCGAAAGCATTCGACATTTCTGGAGCGAGCCGGACTTGTGGCGTAAACAATTAAGCGATGTCGAAGCGCGTTGTCGTGAGGGCCATGCCGCATATGCGATGACGAGTACGCGCCGCTCGATGCGCCGGTGGACCTTGAAAGACACCACTCGCCTTGACGAAATGCCAGCCTGGAAAAATCTGCTGAGCTTGCCTCTCGATTTGCGCAAAGAAAAATTGCGCGATCCGCAAATTCGATTGGAGCTCGGCAGAGCAATGGAATCCGGCAAGCCGATCGGTTTCTCCCGTCGTTGGGATTTGATCTCGGTTAAAAAAGCTGCGCGCCCGGAGAACAAATCGGCCGAAAGCAAAAGCATTGACGAGCTCGCGCGCGAGAAGAGGAAACCGGCCATCGATGCTTTCTTGGATTTGGCTCTCGCCGAAGATCTCGAAACCACATTCGAAGATTGCGCCAGCCAGGGCGACATCGCAGCGGTCGAAGAAATTTTCAGCAACCCGCACGTTCTGCTCGGCCAATCGGACGCCGGCGCCCACGTGGCCAATGCCAATCCCGGATTCGGTTTTTCGACGATTATGCTCGCCCACTGGGTCCGCGAGCGGCAGATCATGAGCCTGGAAGAAGCGATAAAGAAAATGACTTTCTTGCCGGCGTCGATCTTCGGTATTCATGACCGGGGATTAATCCGTCGTGGCATGGCCGCGGATCTCTTCGTCTTCGACCCGGAAAAGATCGATTTGGCGGAGCCCGAAAAAGTGACCGATCTCCCCGAAGGCGCGCCGCGCTATATCCAGCGCGCCAAAGGAATTCGTTATACGATCGTCAATGGATCAGTGCTGATGAAAAACGGCGCGCATACCGGCGTCTATCCGGGAAAAGTCTTGCGGAGTTCTTGATGGAAGTCTCCCGCTTAGCTCGAGCGGACGGGGACCTGATGCGATTCAGCGCAGCCCGAAGATCTCCTTCCATATCTTTTCGTACTTGGGATAATCCTTAACGTCGTTTTCGCCGACAGGATAAACCTTCGCCGGGCGCGTCTTTTCGACCGGTTCAACATTGGGGTGCGCCGGTAGTCGGCCGCCCTGAGCATAAATCTTTTGACCTTCTACGCTGGCGGTCCAGCGTGCAAATAGTAGAGCGGTGTTCGGATGTGGCGCGCTTTTGAGGATTGCCGTGGCGTCGATATCGCCGGTTCCCTCGGTCAGCATGTAATCCACCGGAGCGCCCTTGCGTTTACGGATCGGATAATGGTGCGCATAACAGGTCACGCACGCCGCCGCCTGACCCGCAACCAAGAGCTCGGCCAGTTGAGAATGGCCTTTATGAAACTCAGGGTTGTTCGCCGCAACACGCTTGAGTAATGCAACAGCCTTTTCATCGCTTTTGTACTTGTAGCGCGAGAGGCCGATCAGTAGCTGAAAGTCACGGGGCTCGGCAATGATCCGGTTCTTCCAGCGGGAATCGGCAAAATCCTCGAACTGTTTTGGTTGTTCCTCTTTTTTTACCTTCGTCGTGTTCCATGCCGGAACAATGTAAATCAAATCACTGGCAACCCAACTCGTTCCCTTGAGCTCTTTGGGAAAAGCGTCAGCTTCGGGATAGAGCTGGTCGAGAAACAAACCTTGGTCCTTAACGTGCACCAAACCGTCCAGCAGGGTTTGAAATATATCCGCCAGCACTCTCCCGCCGCGCGCCTCGGCGATGACTCGCGCCGCGAGCTGGTCCGCAGTAGCATCCACGTGGTTCACTTTGATGCCTGGAAAACGCTTTTCGAAGGCGGGAAGAATGGTTTCCGCATTAATCTGCGCGAGAGTCCCGTAAAAATTGAGCGTGCCGCCTTCGGTCAATGCCTTTTTATAAACTTCATCGATCGTCTGCCCTCGTCCCTCGCTCACTACACCAAGGATCACAATAGAAAGCACGAGGAATCTTGTTGTTTTCATATTTGCTCCCTGTCGAACGGCGTCTTTGAAGCTGGCCCGACCGCTAAATTAACCGTTGTTATTGGAAAGGCTTGCTGCTAGATTCTGCACTCGCTGGGCACGGGTTTACCGCGCCATCGGTCCGAAATCAATTCGAAAGGAGATAAACGGCCATGGGTTTATTAGATGGTTTGCTCGGCAATTTAATGGGCTCATATTTGGAGGGCAGCCAGGAGCGAAATCCATTCGGCAGCGGCAATCAAACGCAAGGGGGGAACCTGCTCCTTCAGATTGCCTTAACAATGCTGCAGCAAAATGGCGGCTTAGAGGGAGTGCTTGGCAAGTTCCGTCAGGGCGGGCTTGCGCAGCACGCGGATTCGTGGGTCGGTACCGGACAAAACATGGACATCTCTGGGGATCAGCTTCAACAAGTCTTCGGTCCGTCCACGATCAGCGATCTCGCATCGAAGCTCGGCATGCCGGCGGGCCAGGCAGGTTCGGTGATGGCACAGGTGCTGCCGGAGTTGATCAACCAACTTACTCCCCAAGGGCAAGTTACCGAAAATAGCGATCAAAACATCTCGGATGAATTATCGAAGCTGGCTAACAGCGCGCGTGGAATGGCTGGTTAAAGCTTTATAAGCATCGCAAGGCTCAAAGATATACCTGGCGCTAAGCTGAGTTTCGTACGGAGGTCTATATGTTTGGCCTACTGATGACGATTATTATCGGTTTTATTGTCGGAGTGATTGCGAAGCTCATCATGCCCGGTAAAGAAAACATGGGCTTCATTGTGACCACCCTTCTCGGTATTGCGGGATCGGTTGTAGCGACTTACGCCGGTCAAGCAGTCGGTTGGTACGAAGCTGGACAGGGAGCGGGTTGGATCGGCTCGATTGTCGGCGCTTTTGTGTTGCTCTGGATCTACCAGAAATTTCAATCTCGCAGGGCGGCGGCATAGGTATTATCCGCCAGCTTCGCTTCAGTACCGCTAGTCCCCTGGGAACCAAGGGCGTAATAATCCGGATTTTATCTGGCTGGGTAACGCTTCGCCATCTCGTTGAAAAAGCCTTCTTTGTCGAGTTCCTGCAAGAAACTCATATCAACGAACTGCTCGGGCTTGGCCGTCTTTGCCTGCGGCATGCTCGGCACCAGCCGGTCTAGAAGAAACTGCAGGCCTTTCAGTGTCGGATAGGGTCTTTTCGGCGTCGTGCTGACGTATGCCTGATACGAGCTTTCCAGCACGTCGGCGTCGTTGGTGCGCATATATTTCGCGAAAACTTTTTGCGCCGCTTGCTTATTGCTAAAAATAAAGTTGATCCCTTCGATGTAGCCCTTCATCGCTGATTTCACGACGTCGCGATTCGTCTTGATGTATGCGCGCGTGGTCGCCATGCCGTTGCCTTGCACTTCGACCTTGAGGTCGGGAATTTTTACGAGTTCTATCAAACCCATTCGCTTTGCGATCGGCACCGTCGACGAATTGAAAATCGCCGCATCGATCTTGCCGGCCGACATGGCGGCCAATCGCTCGGCGTCAGGCCCGCCCGGCACGAGGATCATATCTTTGTCAGGATCGAGGTGAAGGTGTTGCGCGAGAATAATAGCGGCAAAATGAGTCGCGGCGCCGAAACCGCTGATGCCGATCCGCTTGCCCTTCAGCTGCTCCAATCGCGTGATTCCCGGACGAGCAAAAACCGTCGAATCATAGTAACTCTCGACACCGGCGATCAGCACCAGATCGAAGCCCGCCAGCCCAGCTTGG
>DATIEH010000103.1:0-2627 GCA_035455905.1 Binatia bacterium
TTCCTCGGTCGTGGCGAGCCCTGCTTGAGGGATTTGCAGGATGGTTCCCATCGCCAGAAGACGCTTCAGGCCCATTTCTTCCGCCTTCAGATCAGAGGGGACGGGAACCACGGTCGCGTCAATGGTGCCTCTCTGGGTGCCGATCATCCTGTCTTGCGTGGAATTGAGCGGCACGATGATCGTATTCGACCCAAGCCGGTATTTATCGATGAGCACGCGCACTTCGTACGCTGGCAAAGTTCCGAAACTGCCAGCGCCGATCCGTTTGCCGGCCAGCTCAGCGACGCTGGTAATTTCCGGCCGACTGATGAGCACATGCTGGAGCTTCACCGAAGTAAAGCAAACCACTTTAAGCGGCGCGCCGCGCGCGCCAGCCGTAGCGGGTCCGCTTGGAATCGTTGTGTAATCGATGGCGCGGTTGAGCAGCGCCGGCGCGGCCAAGCCCGCCGCCATCTGGATGACTTCCACATCGAAACCGCGTCGCGCAAAAAAACCTTTTTGCAGGGCAACGTGGACGGGCAGGTAGCTCAGCGATCCGGTGGGAGTGGCGAGTCTGATCTTGGTCGGAGCAACCGAACTTTTTCCTTGAGAATGCGCCCGAATTGCAGGCGAAACGACGAGCGCGGCAAGAACTACGATTGTCGCCGGCGGAATTTTTTTACACGAAGAGATCCGGTATGCCATGACTCGGATCATTCCGAAACATAATCTGTTCGGTATTCCGAAGCAGACCAGAGGTCTCTATAGTCCGACCGATTGATTCTTTTTTTCGCTCAGCTTTTGCTCGCTGGAGGCTGGCGGCTGTGCTCCAATCCAACCATGCGCTGTAATGTCGATCATGACCGAGTCCGGCCCCTTATATTTTTCCTCAAAAAAGCTGGTCGTTGCGGTCTCGGGACGTCCGAAGCGGTACTCGGCACCTGCCTGCTCCAGCCGCCGTCGCGTTTGCTCGATGTCGTCAACCCAGAAACCAAAGTGGTGCAGACCGAACACAGGGCCGAGTCCGTCCTGGCGATCGGCAGCTTCAGTGGTTTTAAAGCGCAAGACCGCCAGATTGATGGTGCCGTCGCTCAAATAAATTCCTTTGGCGATAGGCGAGTCGGTCCGTCCCACTTCGACCATATCGAAAACCTGCTTATAAAATTCAGCAGTTTTTTCCGGGTCTGGTGTGTGTACTGCTATGTGTCTAAGTTTTGCCATAATCGTCCTCCCTAATAGAATCACTAAACTCGTCAGCGTGCGGAAATCTTTTTGAAGAAGCCTTCCTTCTCTAGCTCGCGCACTAAACTGTCATCGAAAAACTGCTCCGGTTTGGCACGAGCTGCTTCTGGGCGTGAGCGCGCCCGTTCTTCGAGAACAAGCTTGAACATTTCCGGGTCGAGGTTTGGGATACGCTCGATGACATCAACACCGAACTGCCAACTCGCTTCCAAGCTTTCCGCATCTTCGGTGTGGAGAAATCGCGCAATGGCTTTTTTGCTGGCCTCCTTGTCTTTCTGAAGCATGGCGACTCCTTCGGAGTAGCCGGCGATAAAATTTTTGACGGTCTGGCGGTGCGAGCTTAGATAGGGTTTTCGCACAACGATTCCAACATGGGGAAAGCTCAGACCGATGGTTTTCGGCGGAATCTGAATTTTTGCGCCCGCTTTTAGCGCCTTTTGCAGAGCCGGTGGTGTGAGCGGCGCGGCAAAAATTCTACGTGCCTCCATGGCAACAGCAAGTTCCGGCTGTCCTCCGAGTTGTAGTAATGGGACGTCTTTGTCCGGCTCCAAACCGGCCTTGCGCAAGATATAACGCATAGTGAAATCAGTAGACGAGCCGAAGCGGGTAATTCCCACGGCGCGTCCCTTCAACTCCTGGATGGTTTTGATTTCAGGTTGAAGAACGATGTAGAACGCGGGCATATTGACCATGCCCGCCACGGCAATCAGGTCGGCGCCGCCGAAGTTCGCGTCAACCACTCCGCTGCCGCCTGCGGTCGCGATCTGATTCTCGCCAGCCATCATGGTTTGAATGACCTGCGCGGCGCCCGCCGTGTAGGTGAGGTTCACATCGAGACCGTATTTTCGAAATAACCCCAGGTCCTGAGCTACGTAGAGACCGGCGTGATCGCCGGCAAGGGAAGCATAAATCCCATTGATGCGCTCCGGTGCCGATTGCGCGTAGATGCAGGTGCTGAAAAGAAGCGAGAGGGAAACTAACCAGTAAGTTTTAACGAACTGTCTTAAACGCATGTTTATAATCCCCGTACGATGGCGTAAATAACGCGCGGCTTGATAGCTTTTCATCTAGCAGAGCCGTGGCCGATTTGTCCAAGGGTTTCTGTGGATTCACCCGGTTCGGATTGCGCGCAAGGTCTCAGCAGAAGTAAAGGCGGAAGTGCTTGGCATCAATCGGAACAGATTCCTCGGTACACTGCTCATGGCTCGCCGACGCTCATCACGAGCGGCTCAGGGATTCTGAGGTTTAAGTAGCCGTTTATCCTGCGCCCAGTTGAAGGACGAAACGACGAGTGTTTACGATGCTTCGCTCGGAAGGCAATTCGAAGGGCAAACCCGTAAGAACTGATGCGAATGACCGTACAGGCGCCGCACTGAGCGAGGCCACAGCCGAACTTGGGGCCGTTC
>DATIEH010000104.1:0-4908 GCA_035455905.1 Binatia bacterium
AAATCGTTCACTGATTAATGCCCCGAACCCGAAGCGGCGGAGCGGAACGACCCGAGCTGAGTTTCCTATGATCAGTTTAAACGGCTCATCCTCGCTCACAGTTTCGGTTTAAAGCATCCCCGAACGGTTTCGGGTTCAGCAGAGATCACGGCGATAAAGGAAAGCCCTTAGCTGCTGGATTGGGTTCAAATCCACTCGCCCCGACCATCGCTCTTTTAACATTAATTGTAATTTGCGCATCGATCCGCTGGGAGCTATCAAACCCGGCAGTATGCCCGCAATAAAAAGCTATTGCGGATTTTCCAAGTTCTACAGTCGCGCACGTTCAAACTTGCCTCTAGTTCCGTCGCGCGCGGGTTCGGGTCGCTTTACGAGCGACGAGCGAGCGTCCACGGTGGCCCTTCGTGCGTGCTGCCCGTTGGGAAGCCTTTGAGCGGGTGATGTGGGGATCTCCTCGCGGACAAACTCGCGGCTTGCGTGCTCGGTGATTTTCCTTCGCGTTTTGCTCTTTGATCTCTCTTCATAGTTTATTTCTCTGGCATAAAGACCGTCACTATCCATATGTCGAGCAACGGCCATGCCATCCGTGAACATATGAGACGGCACTTGGGCACTCGAATAAACGCGATGGGCGTTGCATATTCGCCGGGAATTTCTTACAAGAATACACATTCGCCGGGCCAGCGCATCGCTTCATGAAGTTCAGCGAACTATCGATAGAAGAAATTCGCTCGCAATTCCTTCAGGGCAACCAACCGGTCACAGCTCAGTTCTTGACCAAGCTAAGCCGAGACCCTCGTCAAGGTGTGCGTAAAATGCGCGACTTGCTCAGAAAGCGTTTTGAAAAGGAACGTGCCGAGCGCGTGCGGATACAGAACATGCTGAATTTTGAACGGCTGCTCTGGAAATCGGGAGTTCACTGTATCGCCGGTGTGGACGAAGTCGGAGTTGGCCCTTTGGCGGGACCTGTGGTTGCCGCAGCCGTGGTATTTTCGCCCGGCACGGAGCTTCTTGGCATTGACGATTCCAAAAAACTCGACTCGGAGCAACGCGCGCGACTAGCGCCACTTATTCGTAAATGTGCGACGGCCATCGGCCTTGGCTGGGCTGAAGTCGACGAAATCGACCATCTGAATATTTATCAAGCCGGACTCCTCGCTATGAGGCGCGCCGTCAAAGCTCTTCCCGCCGCGCCCGAACATCTATTGATCGATGCTCGCATTATTCCGGAGATTGCGATTCCGCAGAGCGCCTTCAACAAAGGCGATGGGATCAACTTTTCGATTGCCGCCGCATCGATCATTGCCAAAACGCATCGAGATGGCCTGATGGAAGGCTTCGAGCATAAATATCCTGGATATGGATTCGCGCAGCACAAGGGCTATGGAACAGCAGAGCACCAGGACGCAATTCGCCGCCTCGGACCGTGCCCGATCCATCGACTTTCGTTTCCTTTCATCCGGGAGCTTTGCGGAGAGTTCTCAGAGCTGTTCTATGCCCTCAAACAGCAGCTCCAAGACGTGAATTCAAGTCGCGCATTGGGCGCTTTCGAAAAGAGACTCAAAGATCGCTGGGCGGAACTGGACGAAAGGGAGCAGCGCAAAATCAGATTGATGCTCATACGCCGCTGGAAAACGATTTAACATTATCCGACTTTGACCGTCCTTAGCTCCACGTATCGAGATCGCTCAATTCGTTTTAAAAAAGACCTTTGCGTTAAACTTTCTTGACTTTCCAAAGCAGGCCGGTTTACAAGATTAAAGATCGGCAGGAGATTATTCTAACGCGGAGAAAGATCGTCTCTCAATCGATTACCGTAACACAAGGCTGTTTCAGAGGCATCGGGGGGTAGCGTAGATGAGCGGACAGTCGATAGAGCGACTCATGGAGATCGTTCTCCAAATGAGAATCAACCTGACGCACGTCACGGAAACTCTCTACCAGCAAACTTTTGAAATACGCGAGCAACTTGGAGCTGTCTTCGACGAGGAAAAACAATCCCTGGAAGGTTGTCTCAAAGCTTTGGATCAAAAGCTCGAAGAGTGCTCGGTCTGTATCGCTGATTATCGGCGACTACACATCAAGCTCACGAACCTACATCACAGGCTTGTGCAGCTGGGCGCGGAGCCGAACCGGTTGCCGCCCCCGTTGCCGGCGCAGAGCCTTGAAGAGATCATTGCCTGGCGATTGGGAGAACTAAAAAACAACAGCCGCTTGTAGGTAAACAGTTTCTAGGTTCCCGCTTTCACCCGCATCAACTCTGTTCGTCCGAGAGGCCGGTTTGTAGCAAGCATTTAGCATCTATGCTACTTTCTTAAGGACAGATCTTTTTTGCTCTTGTTTTCTCGTGAAAGTGAAGTTTTCGGAAGTCACTGCGCAAGACTTTCTCTGGGCCAGAGAGCGGATGGTTCAAGAACAAGCCGTAGCCAGAGGCATCGAGGATATTCGGGTCATTGCCGCATTGCGTAAGATTCCGCGACACCTGTTCGTGGATGCGGGGATTGTCAATCGCGCATACGACGACAGCGCCTTACCGATCGGAGAAAAACAGACGCTATCCCAACCCTACATGACCGCGCGAATGGTCGAAGCCCTTGCGCTTGGCGGCGATGAAAAGGTGCTCGAGATCGGGACGGGATCGGGTTATCAAACCGCGTTGCTTGCCGAACTTTGCTTCAATGTTTTTTCGGTTGAAAAAATCCGGGTTTTGTCGCGCAAGGCGCGAACTCTTCTGGATCAGCTCGAGTATCATAATATCGCACTCCATGTCGGCGATGGTACGATCGGCTGGTCGGAGCACGCGCCCTATGACGCGATTATCGTCAGCGCGGGCTCACCCTCGGTTCCGCAACCGCTTCTCGAGCAGCTCGGCGCACGCGGTCGCTTAGTGATTCCGATCGGAGACGAGCAAACGCAGACGTTATTACGTGTAAGCCGCAGCTCGTCAGGATTTGAAAACGAGCAGCTCGGTGAATGCAAGTTTGTCAAGCTCTTCGGCAAATACGGATGGCGCAACTAAATTGAGTTTTGCCATGCGCCTCTTCCACCGAGTACTTGTACGATAAGCTCACCGAGAAAATTTCAGTTCGGGATTTTTTTCGGAGTTCCTCTCCTGTTCTCGCTTCTACCGGGTTGCGCGCAGAAAACGGTAAGCGTTCCGGCGCCGTCCTCTGGGCGTGCACATGGCGTTTACCACGTCGTGAGACCGGGAGAGAATTTATATCGCATCGGCAAAGCTTATGATGTTTCGGTCGAGGAGCTGGCGCGCGTCAATGGCATTAAAGACCCGAAGCGGATATTCAGTGGCCAGCGGTTATTGATACCGGGCGCAAGGCAAACAGTTCCCGTGGAAACGATTGCGCCGGCAGAAATCGCCCAACCCGATCACGGCGCAGTTTCCATCGATCCGTCGGATGAAACGCTGATCTGGCCGATCGCGGGCACACTCAATTCCGGTTTTGGCGCACGCGGTTCCGGATTTCACGATGGGATCGATATCGCTGCTCCCGAGGGCAGTCCAGTTCGTGCCGTCGAAAAAGGCGAAGTCATTTACAGCGATGAAATCCGTGGCTATGGCAATATTGTGATCATCCGCCATGGCGGCGGAATTGTTTCGGTTTACGCTCACAACCAGATAAACCTCGTCCGTGCTGGACAAGATGTGGAACAAGGCGAAATCATCGCTAAGGTCGGGAGCACGGGACGAGTGACAGGTCCGCATCTGCACTTTGAAATCCGCAAGCACAATGTGGCGCAAGATCCCGTTCGCTACCTGCCGCAATCGTGTTGTAATCGGGCGTCGGATACTGTCGCGCCGAACGGTTAGGAGTCGGATAAGAGCGGGGGCGGCGATTCAGCTACCCCGGCGAAGACGTGCCGGTTGAGAGCTCTATTGCGTTAGGTTTCAGTTTCCAACGAGAGAGGATGGGACCGAGATGAATGGCGATATTGCGGCAATCCGACAGGCAATACGGGATATCCCGAATTTTCCCAAACCGGGAATTACGTTTAAAGACATCACGCCGCTGTTGGCCAATGGCCCGTTGTTTGGGAAAACCATCGACCTTATCGGCAATCGTTACCAGGGAGAAAGGATCGACGTTGTTCTCGGCATTGAATCGCGTGGGTTTATTATCGGTGCAGCATTGGCCTATCAACTCAAGGCGGGGTTCAGCGTCGTGAGGAAACCAGGCAAGTTGCCCTATGAAACCCATAGCGAAAGCTATGAGCTGGAGTATGGTCGCGACAGCTTGGAAATCCATATCGATGCGATTCCACGCAACGCTCGGGTGATCATCGCTGATGATCTGATCGCTACTGGTGGTACTGCGGCGGCCACCGCCGCACTAGTGACCAAGCTCGGGGCGACCGTGGTGGAGTGCGCTTTTGTGATCGAGCTCGGGTTTCTAAACGGACGGAAGAAATTACAACCGCATAAGGTTTTTTCATTGCTCCAATACGATTCGGAATAGCTGCAATCCCTCGATATCTCAGTGTTTCAGTTCCTTGACATAACCCCGCATTGCTCGATACAGTGAGAAAGGAACGGACAAAAACGTTCCCTTCCCAAATCGAGATTTAGTCACTACGATTTTGACATAGTTCATGAAACGAATAGAAGAAATGTCGCTCTGGGAGCGGCTCTACTTCCCAGAGGTGATGCGCGGTCTAACCGTGACCGGCTATCGATTCTGGCGGAACCTCGCGATTCACTTTTTGCAAATGTTCGGTCTGGCGAAGAATGCCAAGGCTGCCATTACGGTACAATACCCTGAAGAGCGGTTACCCTACCCGGATACCTATCGTGGACGCCATCGGCTGACGCTCAAGGAAGACGGGTCGGTCCAGTGCACTGCCTGCTTTCTTTGCGCGACGGCCTGCCCGGCGGAGTGTATCTATATCGAAGCG
>DATIEH010000105.1:0-2696 GCA_035455905.1 Binatia bacterium
TGCAGGCTGTTAAAAGGGCTCACCTGCTTCGTTGCACTCGACCGATTTCGCGTCTACGTACGAGAAGAGTACGCCTCAGCTCATCGCTCTTCGCGCGCCTTGCATCTGAACCCTTTTGAATAGCGTGAAGCCTTGGAATTGGTTTGTGACGGGGAGAAAAAACAATGGCAGATAAGTATGACGTGATTATTGTCGGCGGCGGGTCGGCGGGGTGCGTTGCGGCGGCGCGCCTTACCGAAGACTCGAATCGCAAGGTCTTGTTGCTGGAGGCCGGACCCGACCCGCAGCCGTTGCCTGAATTGGTCGCGGATGCCTCGAAACAAACTCGGTTATTGCTTGAATCCGATTATGTGGCGATGTTTCCGACTCAGCGCCATCTGGATGGAAGTACTTATTATGCCCTCGCGGGCCGCATCATGGGCGGCGGCTCGTCGGTGAACGTCATGTCTGTATTGCGGCCACAACGTTTTGACTTGGATCAGTGGGTAGCGGCGGGAAATCCGGATTGGACCTATGAGCGTTGTTTGCCGTTCATGAAGAAGATCGAGTCCGATCAGGATTTTCCAGACAGCCCGATTCACGGCAAGGATGGACCGCTCTACGTCAAGCGCAATTTCATGCTCGATATGCCGGCATCTCCGCCGGTGCGCGCATTTCTCGAGGCCGCCTACGGAATGGGTTTGCCAAAGTGTCCCGACCTCAATGTGGCGGAACCCTACGGCGTTTGCGCGTCACCGTACAACATCAAAGACGGCAAACGGCAGTCCGCGGTGGTGGCCTATTTGGATCAAGCCCGCGGTCGCAAAAATTTGACGATCATTGATGACGCGGCAGTGCATTCACTCAAGCTCTCCGGCAGGAAAGCCGAAGGCGTGAACTATGAAAAAGACGGCGTGCTGCACACGGCGCTCGGCGGCCAAATTGTGCTGACCTCCGGAGTTTACGGCTCGCCGCAAATTCTCATGCTCTCCGGCATCGGTCCTGCCGCCGAGCTAAAGAAGCACGGGATTCCGACCGTTCATGAGCTCAATGGCATCGGCGAAAATTATCAGGATCATCCCGTCGTGTTCATGACCTACGAAGGGCCGAAGGAATCCAAAGTCGACTGGGTGGTGCCGCGCTTTAGACTGATCATTCGCAAAAACCCGATCAGCGAGGCAGCGAACTTTCACATTAATATGCGGCCGCCGACGGAGGTTACCGGGTTAAAACGAATGATGCCCATCTCGGCACATTTGCTCGAGCAGCGAAACCGCGGCCGGGTTTTCTTGCAGAGCGCGGATCCGCACGATCAGGTGGGCATCGACTCGCGCATGCTGGAGCATCCCGAAGATTTGAAGGCGATGGTCGAGGCGATGCAGTTCATTGACGAGCTGGTGCGCCGTCCGGAGATCAAAGAATTTTACGGACCGTTGATCCAGCCGGGCGTTGGAGAAGATTGGGGTGCGTTCGCGCGCAAGACATACGACAGTTATCACCACGGCGTCGGCACTTGTAAGATGGGTCCCGCTTCCGATCCGACGGCCGTGGTCGATCAGCGACTGCGCGTACACGGTATGCAAAATCTCTGGGTCGGCGACGCCTCGATCATGCCGGTGGTGAGCCGCGCGAATACTAATTTGACTTCGCTGATGATCGGCGAGCGGCTGGCGGATTTTGTACAGGAGGTTGCATAGGGCGCAGCATGCGCGCCCCGACAATTTTGATGGAGGGAATATGGCGGATTATCCATTAGCGGCGCAGACGATCAAAAATGAATTCAGGCGCGCTGGCATCCGTTTCGTTGTGGCATTGCCCGATCGCGTCACGAGCCACCACTTGCTGAAAGGCTTGATCGCCGATCCGGAATTCAAAGTGGTGCAGGTTTGTAAAGAAGACGAGGGCATCTCGATTTGCAGCGGTCTTTATGCCGCGGGACAAAAATCGGTGTTTATGATGCAGTACACCGGCTTCCTCGACTCGATCAACGCCATCCGCGGTGTTGCCGTGGAAGGCCACTTTCCCGTGTGTATGATCGTCGGTTTGCTCGGAAAGGAACCCGACGTGGCGCCGACCCAATCGAAAAAGTATGGCGTGAAAATCATCGAGCCGATTCTCGACGTCATGGGGATCGAACATCATCTGATTGAGCGAGATAGCGATTGCGCACAGATCGGGCAGGTGATTGATAAAGCGTTTGCCAACTCCTCACCCGCGGCCATTCTCATTGGAAGGGAGCCTCGCTAGCCATGATGAAACGAGATGAAATGCTCAAGACGTTCGCGCGCCAGCGCAAAAACGAGATCGTCGTCGCCGTTTATACGGCGGCGCAGGAGCTGACGCATATTCAGCCAAACGATTTGAACTATACTTTCATTGGCGCGATGGGGCAGGGCTCATCACATGCGCTCGGCCTCGCTCTCGGGCGGCCCGATAAAAAAGTCGTAGTATTCGATGGCGACGGCAGCTTGCTCATGAACCTCGGCAGCCTGGTGACGATCGCGAATCAGGCGCCGAAAAATTATGTTCATTGCGTCTGCGAAAACGGCTGTTATGAAACCAACGGCTCAGTGCCTATACCGCGCGTGGGACAAATCCGCTTTGCCGAGCTCGCCAAGAGTGCCGGTTATAAAAAAACGTATGAGATTGCTGATCTGTCGGAGTGGGAAAGGAAGCTCCCGGAAATCCTCAAAGACGAAGGTCCAGTTTTTGTGACT
>DATIEH010000106.1:0-9666 GCA_035455905.1 Binatia bacterium
CGATCGGCACAAAATGTCCTCCTGATTCGTCCGCGTGTTGCAAGTCGGCGAGCCAGCTGAGCGATTCCAATGCGGCGCCGGTCATGGGTTCATTCGCCATTTCCTGGCCGCTTATGAACAACGCATGAGGCAATGCCGCATTGCAGTAGGTTAGGCCTTCTTCGTACCAGCGCCAATGATCAGAGCGATTGGATTGATACAGCGCCAACAGACGCCCCGCCAGTTCGTCTCGCACTTGGCTAGCTCTTCGATCGCCTGAAAAGCGCTTTAGATATTCGTGAATGCCCATCAATGAAAAAGCCCAGGCCCGTGGGCTGGTGGTGTCGAGAATTGCCGGCAACGCCTGTTCGAACAACCAGCCAGCCATGCTGTGGAGAGCAGGCGTGTTGGAACGGCCTAAGACGGTGCCAAGAGCGCACAGGGCCCGGCCATAACTATCGTCAGAACCGCCTTCTTCCCGCCAACGCCGCTGATAATCCATAAAATTGCGAAATCGACCGGTCTCGGCGTTGAACGCATACCAAACGAAGGCCAGGTAGCGGGAGGCCAGTTCCAATGCTTCTCCGTTGCCGATTTCTTCGAGCAGAGTGCTCACCATCAGCGCGCGCGCATTGTCATCGGTACAATATCCCTCATGATAGTTGGGAACCGTGAAAATAGCGTGCTGCAGCATGCCCGTGTCGTCCGCCATATGGCGCAAGTGATCGAGCTTCAGGGGCGGCAAGTCGCCCTGATATTCGTCGAGTGCCCTGACTATTGGGCCGGGCGGCGTAAAGTGCCGCCGTTCGGCACGCGCACGCTCAAAAGTTTTCATGTAGCGTCGCGCCACTTGCGGCCAGATCATCGTCCTGCCATGAAGATAGGCGCGTTTGCGCATCGCATGGCGCTTCGCGTCATGGTCTAAAAGATCGATGACTTGCTCTGCTAATGCTGTCGGATTGCGGAAAGGCACCAGTGCTCCGCGTTCGTCGGCCAGCATCTCTTCAGCGTACCAATAGGGCGTTGAAAGCACCGCCTTGCCCGCGCCAAGCGTGTACGCCAACGTGCCCGAGACGATCTGCGCCGCATTCAGATAGGGTGTGATGTAAATGTCCGCCGCACTGATGAAGTTAACGAGCTCCTCCAATTCGACGAATCGGTTATAGAAGATGACCTGGTTTTCGACTCCTTTCTCTTGGGCCAGCCATTGTAAAGACAGTCGATAGGTTTCGCCTTCGTGACGCAAAACGTGCGGATGGGTCGCGCCGAGAATGATGTACACAACGTTTGGGTAACGAGCCAAAATAGTCGGCAGTGCAGCGATGACATTTTCAAATCCCTTGTTTGCGGAGAGCAGTCCGAAACTAAGTAGAACGATCTTGCCCTCGACTCCAAACAGGTCTTTGTGAAAACTCGGATCCATAAACGGCACATCGGGAATACCATGGGGAATGATATCGATCTTGTTCGACTCGACGTGATAAATCTCGCGCAGGAATTTCGCGCCGCGCTCACTCATCACGACCAAGCGATCCGACTCCGCGGCGACTTCTTGGAGCACGCGCCGTTGGTCAGGGTCGGGCTTTTCCAAGACGGTATGCAAGGTCGTGACTATGGGCATGCGCAACTCACGCAATAGAGCGAGAATATGACTTCCCGCGCGGCCACCGAAAATCCCGTACTCGTGCTGTAAGCAGACCAGATCGACGTTGTTGGTGTGCAAGAAGTCGGCGGCTCGGAGATAGGAATTGATGTCTTTCTCGATCAATTCGAACCGCACGCGTGGCGGATAAGCGTAGCCGCTCTCAATGTCGTTGACGGGTACCGCGATGCACGTTCTGTCGGGGAATTCGGTGGCAATAGCTTCACATAGATCGGTAGTGAACGTTGCAATGCCGCATTGCCGCGGCAGGTAATTACCGATGAAGGCAATCCGATCCCCTTCTGACTCATTCGTATAGCGCATCACAGTAAAACCTCCTGGGCATAGTTCAATTTGTTGGGGTAAAAACACAAAGAGGCGGTGCCCATGGGGACCGCCTCTAAGAGACTCGGTCATAGTGGACCGAGCATGTGCTAATTGGACGTTCGGGATGCCAACCTTTACATCAGTCACACTATAACAGAATTTGCGCGTAAAGATAGCGCGACGCTTTTCGGGAATTGGTTTGGCTGTAGCGTCATCGACTAATGACAACTGATTGTCCGCTTTGTTGACTGATTCTCAACGGAGCCCCGAAAACCTTGTTGATCCACTGGTTGCTCGGCATCACTTTCCTTTTGCCGCGCTCGCAAGCGCGGATTTGATGATGCCGCGGATCGTGTCGAGATCTTCGATCCAGGCTGGATTCAACCAGAGGAACTTGCCACCTTTGACCCGGCGCGCCCGCTCACTGACTTTTTCTTTGGAGATATCCTCTCTCAACGAATCGTAAAGGCCACCCGTTTTCTGATTGGCGTCGAGCCACGCCGTTTGACCCTCGCGCGATAAAAGCCAGTTGATCGCGACTTTCGCCGCGGCCGGATGAGGAGCACGATTGAAATAGCTCAAGGTGCCGTTGTAGGCGGTCACTGAAGATCCTTCTTTGAGCGAACCTGGTAAAAATTGCGCAAGCGGCAGCCCTTGCATCATCGCCGTATCTACATCGCGCGCGCCGATACCGAACGCATACTTTCCTGAGCTCAGCCAGTCGAGCATCTGTTCGTTGGAACGGACGATCGAAATATCGGTTTCCGCATGGAGCCGACGAATAAATTCCGGGCCGAGATCCGATTGTCGATAGAAAAATATCTGCGCCGCGCTGACGGGCCCGGACACGAAGGGGTCCACTGAAACGATTTTTCCCTTCCATTTCGGGCTGAGCAGATCCCAGTACGATTTGATCTCCGCCGGATTGACCAACGTATTGTTGAAAGTGATTTCGCCGCTCCGCGGCGTCCCTTCGAAAACGAAGATGTAGCGATTCTCCGGATCGTCGTAATGGTGTTTGCCCTCATACCAGCCGGACGGGTCGATAACCTCTGGTAAGACCAACAACGGCTTAATCGGCTCCAGAATTTTTGCTCGATGAAACACTGTCAACGGCGAGATGTTCCCGGAGATATAAAGATCCACTGCGAACTTTTCCGCGCGACGCTCGCTCATGACCCGCTGACTCAGCTCGGGGCCTCTGCCGGTCGCGGTGACGACTTTGATTTTGGGGTATTTTTTCTGAAAGCTCTCTCGGAATACCGGCTCAAAAGCCTGGGTCATGTAAATCACTAGCGCGCCTTCGTCTTCCGCCGCCTTTACCGTCTTCTCCCAATCCACTTGCCATGCAGCGCGCGGCTCCGCCGCGCTGGAAATGTTATACAGCAGAAGCACCAGGCCCATGATCAGCAGCATAACGACTCGAATCTGCTTCAACGTACGCAACTCCTTGGTTGTGGCAACGAGAAGAACCTTAGAGAAAAGATTCCTCGGCCGCGCCAGAGTGTGTGAAAACTACGCCGTTCGTCCTTCGGACCTGCTCAAGATAAACGGCTAAGTACTCGACCTACAGATCCCTAAACCGCTCGCGGTGAGCCCGTCGAACCATGAGCCGGAATAATCTGTCGCTCAATGACAATAGTCAAGTTTGTCATCTGGAACAACGTCAGAGATGTTTCCGCGAACGAATTGCGTCTCGATCTTTTCCCTTCGACGGAGAAAGGTTGGATGGGGAGCTGATGATTCCAGCTAACTGGCTGCATCCAGCTGCTGGATTTTTTTTGTGAGGAAGAGCTGTTCCGACTTGAGCGTCGCCAACTCGAGGGCTTTGCGGAAATGCCGTAGCGCGGTCTCATGGTGGTTCAAATCCGCCTCGAACTCACCCAGCACTGCATAGAGCAGATGGTAACCGTTGAGCTGCTTCAGATCTCCAATCGCCTCCACCGCCTCGATTCCTGCACGCGGACCGTGCACGTTTGCGACAGCTACGGCTCGATTCAAAGCGATGATCGGCGAATCGTCCAATTCTATCAGCTGATCGTAGAGCGCTAGGATGCGCGGCCAATCCGTGGAGCGGTAATCCTCTGCGGCGCAGTGACATGCGGCGATGGCTGCCTGCAAATGATATTCGCTCGCCTGATCGGCGGCAGTGGACTCCATGAGATGATACAAGCCGCGCGCAATCATCGGCTGATCCCAATGCGAGCGGTTCTGTTCCTCAAGGCGAAGGATATTTCCCTCGCTGTCGAGACGAGCGGTTAGCCGGGCGCCGTTCAACAGCATGAGAGCGAGCAGCGCATGCGTCTGGGGCTGATTGCCCGCCGGATGCTCGACCAAGAGCGCGGTCAGACGAATAGCCTCATGACAAAGCTCGGCGCGAATCAAATGTTCGCCGCCTGAGGCTTTATATCCTTCATTGAAAAGCAAGTAGAGCGTTTGCAGCACTCCGTCCAGGCGGTGGGTCAATTTTTCTTTGGCGGGAATTTCGAACTGGATGCGTGCGTCACGAATCTTTTGTTTCGCCCGGGTGAGCCGCTTGGCAATAGCTGCTTCCGAGGTAAGAAACGCGCGGCCGATTTCCGCGGGACTGAAACCGCAGAGCGTCTTGAGCGCCAGCGCCACCTGCATCTCCAGTGGAATCCGTGGATGGCAGCAGGCAAACATCATGCGCAAACGATCATCGCGGATGCCGTCCGGGCGCGCTTCCGAATCGCCTATTTCAGCATCAGCGAAGATCTGCTCCATCAAATGCGAGATCTCATTTTCTTTGTTGCGGAACATTTTGTCGCGCCGAATGAGATCGAGGGCGAGATTTTTTGCCACCTGGGTCATCCAGGCCGACGGATTTTTTGGAATGCCGTAATAGGGCCACGTTTGCAGGGCTCTGATCAGCGTCTCCTGCACCACGTCTTCGGCGCGGTTGAGATGCTCGAGGCCGAAGATTCTCGTCAGGGTCGAGGTCATTTTCGCCGACTCGTGCCTGAAAAAATGTTCCACTACCTCGGTAACTTTGTCGGGGGGTGAAACCGGCGCTTTTGTTTCAGCGCCTGTCATTGATTCTTGGTCACTGGCAGCTTCGATATCCAACGTATAGTCTCCCGTACGACCGGGCTGTTTCGCAATGGGATCGTGAGGGGCTAAGCCGTAGAACCCATTCTTCGTAAGCTGCGGCTCCTACGCCGTCGCGCGCTGCGTTGCGCTCGCGTTGCTCTCGGCCAATGCCATAGGGCACTCGGGCGCAACGGGCCGGACTTCTACCGAAGCGCCATAATTCAGGCCGGGAAACTCTTTGGCGATCTCCGCCGCCTCTTCGAGACTCCCTACTTCGAGCAAAAAGAACCCGCCGATCGCTTCTTTCGATTCAGCGAACGGGCCGTCGGCGACGGACCGCCCCTTTTTCTGGGAAACAATTTTGCCCTCGGGAAACAGCGGCTTGCCGATTTTTGCCTTTCCCTCTGCGCTCAGACGATCGAGCCAAGCGTACATTTGTCTGACGACTTCCTGAATCTCTTCGGCTGACAACCCCTTGTGCCAATCAGTGCCGCGAAAAAGTAGTATATATTCCGATTTTGCCGGTGTGCTCATGACAAGTCTCCTTTTCTAAATGGTGGTTACGTTGACAATGGTACGACGGATGGGCAGCCGCGCTCAGGACAAACCCCGTTAAGTTTTTCTGTCTTCACCTGATTTTATGAAATCGCCGCACAATTTAAAGAGCCGAGCGCCCGTATCTCCGCTCCGTACCTCCTTTTCGCAACAAGGGTCCGGTCCAAGAAAATTGCTCATTTCAGCACTCTCGCTTCGACTGAAAGACCCCCCTCGCCCCATTCGGACGGGACAAGGAAAGGGCCGTTTACGTTGGTTTGCCCTCATCTGGTTATTCGCTCTCAGCCGCTATTAACCAACAAGGGAATTTCCGGTATTTTATAACTAGTTGGGGCCGGTAATTATGTGGAACCAATCGTTTTTCAATTTCTGTTTTCTGATGCTGCTGCTTACAGTGCTTGCTGCTCACCAGCCGTTCGCATTGCTGGCCCGGACGTCAGGTGTCGACCTGGATACCGACGATCAAACTTCGAGCCCGATCGTCCGCCCCGCAGAAGTCCGGGATGCCATGAGTTTCTTCGAAAAAACCTGGCGTCGCGCCATGGTCATGAGAGAGTGGTTAATGGAATACAACAGCTCCCAATGGGAAATTTTTAATGCTGCGAATCCCGTCGAGACCGATCTCCTTGAAGCCAGATTTCATGTCAGCAACGCCGAGGTGCTCGCGGCCGCGATGAGCGAGAACGACCGAGCCGTCAAGGAACTCGCCCGTGCCCAAAACTCGCTTGAGACTGTGCAGGCTCTCGTCAACCGGAGCCTGGCTCCAGAGTTGAAAACTGTCGAAAATGAGATCACCGCGGCTGAACGAAGCGACGCGGACTTGGCGTTCTCCAACGTGTCCTTCGAAACTATTAAAACCACCTTGGATCATCTGATCCAGAGAGTGCACGCTTCACAGACTTAAACAGGCAACTCACGAGCCACATTACTTTTTTTCGGCGATTTGGGCCCGCAAGCGTTCTTCTTGTTCTCTCAGCTCCGGCGTCATCTCAGCGCCGAAGTCTTCCATCTCGAAGATTTGCCGAATCTCGATCTCCGCATCCTCGTTATGCGGGTTCGGGCAGCGCTTGACCCACTCGATCGCTTCCTCCTTCGACTTCACCTGCCAGATCCAAAAACCGCAAATCAACTCCTTGGTTTCGGGAAACGGCCCGTCGATGACGGTACGTTTCTTACCGGCGAATTTAACGCGGGCGCCCTTCGAGCTCGGTTGTAGTCCTTCGCCCGCAAGCATCACGCCAGCCTTGACTAGCTCTTCGTTGAATTTGCCCATTTCGGCAAGCAGCTTCTCGTCCGGCAATGCACCTGCCTCGGTGTCTTTCGTCGCTTTGATCAAAATCATAAATCGCATGATGATTCCTCCTGGTTTTTTGCAGCTCCGTGAGCTTCGATCTATGCTTCGGAAAGGGACAAACCCCCGATAAACTTTTTCTCTGGCCCCCGATTGCGTGCCGCCTCACAACCATTTAATCGTTATTAATTTTCACCATGAGGATGAAAAGAGAAAAAAAGATTCCTCGCTTTGTTCGGAATGACAAGTCTCTCGAACGCAGCGAGAGATCTTTTGTAACTGAGCCGCTACGAAGCTTAATTTCTCCGTCATATTGAAAGCCCAGTATTCCAGGTTTTTGAAGGCACTTGATTATTCCTAGAGATCACCTTGCAACAACGAAACGAGCTGATCGATGAGTCCAACTTGTCCCGCGAGAATCTTCGTCCGGGCTTCGGACACCGTGAACCAGCCGGCTCGGTCGACTTCCGGAAACTCCCGCGTCTTTCCCGATTTTGGCGGCCATTCGATGGCGAACCGATTACTGTGAAGCTGCGCCGGGTCGCAATCCGCCTCGATTGCCCATGCCTGGACGATTTTGCCGCCGGCTTGCTTGATCGGATCGAGGCGCCAAAATTCGCCGTTGATATCGAAACCGGTCTCCTCGAGGAATTCACGTTTCGCGGCTTCAAGAGGCTTCTCGCCGTCGGCGATTTCTCCCTTCGGTATGGTCCATGCGCCGGCATCTTTCTTGGCCCAAAAAGGCCCGCCGGGATGAACCAAAAACACTTCGAGCTCGTCGCGATGGCGATATAACAACAAACCCGCGCTGTTCTTCTTCGCCATTCAAGTGTCCTGGTGTGAATTCGCTGAACTACTGGCGTGCCTTTATCAAAAAATCTACCCTCGCCCCACCGTGTAAGAGCGAATTGACCAAGAAATAAATTTCATAATGAGCGGCAGCGCAGCATCTCGAGTCTTGCATCAATCGATTCTTCGGCATGGCCTCAGAATGACGGCCATTAGAGTGGCGAGTCGAAAATCTCTTTTTCTGCTGCGAATCGCCTCAGCTCTTTAACCGGTAACCGGTTTTGAAAATCCAGCCGACCGTTGCAAGACAAATGCTAAAAAAAACTAGCGTCATTATAAGACTGACCCGCACGCTCACATCCGAAGACTCATAAAAGCTCCAGCGAAAACCGCTGATCAGATACACTACCGGATTGAACAATGTGATCGTGCGCCAAGCGGGCGGCAGCATGTCGATCGAATAAAAGGCGCCCCCGAGAAACGTCAACGGCGTAACGACGAGCATGGGGATAAACTGCAACTGTTCGAAGTTTTTTGCCCAAATCCCGATAATGAAGCCGAACAGGCTGAAAGTCACGGCGGTGAGCACCAGAAAGGCAATCATCCAGAAGGGGTGCAAAATCTTGATCGGCACAAACAACGAGGCGGTGCCGAGAATGATCAAACCCAGAATCGTCGATTTCGTCGCCGCCGCGCCCACATAGGCGAGAACGATCTCTATATAGGAAACGGGGGCGGACAACAGCTCGTAAATCGTGCCGATAAACTTCGGGAAGTGAATGCCGAATGAGGCATTGAAAATACTTTGCGTGAACAGTGAGAGCATCATCAATCCCGGCACGATATAGGCGCCGTACGAAACGCCGCCCACTTCGTTCATACGCGAGCCGATCGCAGAGCCGAAGACGACGAAATAGAGCGACGTCGTGATCACCGGCGTCACCACGCTTTGCCAGATGGTGCGCAACGCCCGCGCCATTTCGAATTTATAGATCGCCCAGACACCGTGCTTGTTGAACGCCAACGAATTCGTTCTCATTTGCGCTCGCTCACCAGGCTCAAGAAAATATCTTCGAGAGAGCTCTGTCGGGTGTTGAGGTCTTTGAACTCGATGCCCAGCTCGCTCAAGCGCTGTAGCAACATGGGAATCTCGTTGTGTTCCTGGTTCGTGCTATAGGTGTATTCCAATTCGTGTCCTGCGCCATTGAGCGACAGCCCCCAGTCCTTGAGTTCGCTTGGAATTGTCGCGAGCGCCTCTGGCAGGATCAGTGTCAATTGTTTTTTCCCGAGCTTGTTCATCAGCTTGGTCTTTTCCTCGACCACGATCAGTTCACCTTTATGAATGACGCCGATGCGATCGGCCATTTCCTCGGCTTCGTCGATATAGTGCGTCGTCAAAATAATCGTGACGCCGTTTTCACGGAGCTGCTGCACCAGCGACCACATATCGCGGCGCAATTCCACATCCACGCCAGCGGTCGGCTCGTCGAGAAACAAAATCTCGGGCCCATGCGATAGCGCCTTGGCGATCAAGACACGGCGCTTCATGCCTCCCGAAAGCGTCATAATTTTGTCATTGCGCTTTTCCCACAAAGAAAGCTCACGTAGCACCTTCTCGATATGCGCCGGATCGGGCGCGCGCCCGAACAATCCGCGACTGAAGCTCACGGTAGCCCAGACCGATTCGAAAGCGTCGGTGGTAAGTTCCTGCGGGACGAGACCGATCTTCGATCGGGAGCAGCGGTAATCGCGCACGATATCGCAGCCATCGACGAGAACGTGACCCGCCGTCGGTGTCACAATGCCGCAGATGATACTGATCAGAGTCGTTTTGCCGGCGCCGTTGGGACCGAGCAGGGCGAAAATTTCGCCCTTGAGAATTTCGAGATTGATCGGTTTCAGCGCCTGGAACCCTGAAGCGTAGGTCTTGGTCAGATTCGAGATGGAGATGATCGGCGCCATTGCAGTTCTCGGACATGTCACCACAGAGTAAGTCATGTACGACTCGGTACAACACCGCGCATGAAAATGA
>DATIEH010000107.1:0-4303 GCA_035455905.1 Binatia bacterium
TCGAAAGCGACAACTCACAGATGTCGAACTCGCCTCTTTGCAGCATTCGCTCATGCCGGTCCTGGCCGTGTCTCAGCGGACTCGACTGACCCACTTCGAGCACTTCAATATCGGCCCCTTCAGCGCGCACCGAGCCATCGAACAGTGGAATGTGTCGATCGTAGTGCGAGAGCGCCATGGTGAGCTTAGCTTGAGTCATTGTGCCCCCCGATCAATGCGAAACTTGGCTACTGCTTACTTTATTTTCGCACCGCTTTCCATCCCGGAGAATTTGCAGGCCAACGTACCCAAATGAAGCTTCGCGCCTGCGCTGACCGAATTTTACCGACAGAAGCCGCGACTAAGGATCGCAGGAGCAGTGATGCTTAGAGACCGGGTTCTTCTCTGTCATGCGCATGCGCAATCGCGCTCTCCAAGCTTGGGTCGAGCTTCGATGAATCAAGAACAACTTTCCCATCGTGGGCGCTCTGAATGGTATCGGCTGGGACGACAAACTCGCCGGAATTCTCAACGTAGATGACAATCGCGCCGCGGCCCGAGCGGCGGACGTCGCGAATACCGCCGAAGGGGTCGCCTCCTTCTTTAAGATAAACTTGAGAGCCGATTTCAATCGCGCTCAATTCAACATTCATGGTTTGCTCCTCTCCGCTTGAGTGCTGCAAACACAGCAGATCGCAATTTTATCCACGCCTGCGATCAGCATCCGTTCAATCATATATGCACTAACCGCTCTGTGCCGTTCGGTTTTTGCCGCCGGAATTGCCGCTTCAAATCCCGCGCTCGACAGAGCCCGCACCAGGCGGTGGCGTGACCATTGCCCCGCGAAGAGCTAACCGTCAATCCGAAAATAACGAGGTTCATCGCGCCTTGGCTAGCCGTGCCGCGACTTTGCTGCTGCCGTACTCTTCCCCTGCGATGAAGGCCTCGATGCGTGCCCGCGCTTCATGATCGGAAAATTGCTGAGGTGGCGTCTTCATCAGATAACTCGATGGTCCGACGAGCGCGCCGCCGATGCCGCGGTCGAGCGCCAGTTTCGCGCAGCGCACCGCATCGATGACCACGCCGGCGGAATTGGGCGAGTCCCAGACCTCGAGCTTCATCTCGCAGTTCAGCGGCACATTCCCGAAGGTTGTGCCTTCCATGCGGATGTAGCACCACTTTCGATCCTGGAGCCACGGCACGTAATCGCTCGGTCCCACGTGGGCATTCTCATCGGTCAAGGAATAATCGATCTGACTCAACACCGAATTAGTTTTGGATATTCTTTTCGATTCGAGCCGCTCTCTTTCGAGCATATTGAGAAAATCCGTATTGCCGCCGAAGTTGAGCTGATAGGTCCGATCGAGCCGCACGCCTCGGTCCTTGAACAGATGAGCCATGACTCGATGTGCGATGGTGGCGCCGAGCTGAGACTTCACATCATCGCCGATGATCGGCAGGCCGCGCTCTTTGAAGCGTTTGCGCCAGTACGGTTGTGAAGCGATGAATACTGGAATGCAGTTGACCAGGGCACAACCTGCTTCGAGCACCTGTTCGACGTACCATTTAGTCGCCATCTCGGAACCCACGGGAAGATAAGAAACCACCACGTCGGTGCGCGTGCTGCGGAGAATTCCCGCAATGTCATCGGTAGCGCCCGGGGATTTGCGAATCACGTCCGCCAAATATTTTCCCACGCTGTCGTGCGTCATGCCGCGCCTGACCGGGACCCCGAGCCGCGGGACGTCCGCAAACTTATAGGTGTTGTTGGGCGCGGTAAAGATCGCCTCGGCCACGTCTTTGCCGACTTTGTTGATGTCGATGTCGAAGGCCGCGCTGAACTCGATGTCGCGCACATGGTAATCGCCGAGCTTGACATGCATCAGTCCGGGAACGAATTCGTCTTCCGGCGCATTTTTGTAGAATTCGACGCCCTGTACCAAAGAGGAGGCGCAGTTGCCTACCCCAATGATTGCCACTCTCACCTTCCTGCCTGTTGCCATTCCTTCCTCCTCCTCGCGCCGGTGTGATTCGATCATCCGCTGGAGCTCTTCCTTCCCTCCCAACCGCTGCCCCGGCACTCACGCTGCGGTGCGGATCCACGCCTTCAATAAACCCTCAAGACGGCGTTCGCGCGCACGCTCATATCACTGGGATAATAGATACCGCCCTCGCTGTTAAGAGCAATGTCTTCAATGCCGCCGTATACCTTGTTGGTGGAAGTGAACACGAGCGGTCTTTACTCGCCACACGCGGCGGCAGCCAACCGCGCCATGTGCTACCCTCCGAAGATCCCATTCGTCTAATGTTCGTTTTGGTCTACCCGCAAGTTGAGTGCCACGATCGGCAGAAACATGCAGATGATCGTTACCGTCAATTTTTAAACCGAGTTAATCCAATGTTCTGTGCTCACGACGAATGGACTTTGCTGTGGAAAAAACTCCGCAAACCGACCTGTGTGATGAGCGGAAAAATTGACAAGCGTCTGAATTCGTCCACAACCTTCGCCTGCTCAGTAATTTCGCTGAGCCGCTTGGCCCGGCTTCGATGTGACCGTTACCCGTTCAGCATGCTCGGCGGGAATGATTCCGGAGCCGTATTCACTCGCATAGGTTCGAGTGAACTGAGCACCGAAAAAAAAGATCAGTGACGAATAATAAACCCAGAGCAAAATGGTGATGAGCGAGCCGGCGGCGCCATACACGGACGTTACCCCGCTCGTACCGAGATAGAGCCCAATGCAAAACTTGCCGATCGTGAATAGAAACGAGGTCAGAGCAGCGCCGATCGCGACATCGCGCCACTGAATCCGCGCGTCGGGTACAAATTTGTAGATCATGGCAAAAAGCAAAGTTACGAAGCCGAATGAAAGAATGATATCAAGCCCGTGGATGAGAACCGCCGTGGCCCCGACGAACTGGCCGAGCAGTTCCGTTAGGCCGCTGAGGATTGCGCTCGCGATCAAAGAGATGAGCAGCAAAAATCCGATGCCGAGGACCATAGCAAAGGAGATGAATCTTTGGCGGAGCAGTCCCCATATCGCCGAAGCCGACGACTTGGGAGTGACTTCCCAAACTTTGTTGAGCGCGCTCTGTAGCTCCCCCACCACGCCCCCTGCTCCGAAAAACAGCACGATAAAACCGAGCAGCGTGGAAATCTTACCAGTCTCTGGCCGACTGCTGACATTCTGAATCATCACTCGGACCGCTTCGGTTCCCTCCGAGCCAATGAGATCCTGGATCGTTGCGAGAATTTTGTGCTGAGCAGCCTCGTGACCGAAGGCGATTCCGGCGATACCGATTGCGATCACCAGCACGGGCGTCAACGAGAACAACGTGTAATACGACAGCGCAGCCGCCAGCTCGAAGGGTTCGTTATTGATCCACTGCACGACGACACGCCGGCAAAATTGCCAGATCGATCTCAACTTCATTGCCGCCCGCTTACGAGAGCATCTTCGATCTAGTCTAGCCCTTACATCATCGATTGCTACCCATCTTTGAATTTCGTCTTACTACTCGGGCTCCAAAACGGCGCCCCGATCTGCACCGGGCGAGACCTCTTAATTTTCTTGCGCAAACATGGATAATGGAATCAGTCATTGAAATCCGACGTATAGTTGGAAAAATCACAGCGAGGAGGGGAAAAATGATGAGTAGATTTACAAAAGTAAGTTTAGGTCTCCTTATCCTTGTTCTTTCCGTAAGCCTAGCCGGCTGCTCTTCCACAGATAAGAAGCCAGAGGCCGCCCAGGCTGCGGCGACAACTGCTCCGGCTGGAGATAAAGCTGCCAGCGGTGCGCCCTCGAGCTCGACGAGTTCCTCCAGCCTTGAAGCTGCCCAGCGCGGCGAATCGAGCGCCACTCCCGTATCCAGCCCGTTGAAGGACGTCTATTTCGACTTCGACAGTTATGATCTGCGCGCCGATGCCCGGGCTACTTTAAAGGCGAACGGGGAATGGCTTAGATCAAATCCCGCGGCGCAAGTGCAGATTGAAGGGCATTGCGACGAGCGCGGAACCACCGAATACAATCTCGCTTTGGGCTCGAAACGGGCGCAAAGCGTTAAAGATTACCTCGTCACATTAGGAACCGCCGCGGATCGGCTCTCGACTATCAGCTACGGCGAGGAGCTCCCGGTGTGCACCGAACACAATGAAGCGTGCTGGCAAAAAAACCGCCGCGCCCGTTTCGTTATCCAAACTGCAAAACCAACGAGCTAGAAGCTCTTACGTTTGCTTCTTCGCAAACGCCTCAGCAAATGACTGCACTGGGGCGCAGCACCAACGTCGGATTGCGGGCACCACGCCTGCAATCCGCGTTTTC
>DATIEH010000108.1:0-3804 GCA_035455905.1 Binatia bacterium
CCATGCCGGTGCCGACCACCATGCCTGAAATCACCCGTCCTTTGGTGATCACGTCGAGCATGGCGATCTCTTCCGCGACCCGCTGCGGATGATCGTAGAGCGGCAGAACGTTGCCCAGGATCACCAGCTTCGCTTGTTGGGTCGCCGCGCCAGACATGCCGCCATGATATTGGGCGAGGGCATGCCGCCGTAGGCGGTCTGGTGATGCTCGTTGACGCAGACGCCGTCGAAACCGAGCTGATCGGCCAACTCGAGCTCGTCCAGATAGCGGTTATAGAGGGGATGACCGAGCTCGGGATCGTAAAGCGAATTGGGCGCGGTTACCCAGGCGCTGTTGTGCGTCTGCGCGAAATCCTCCGGCAAATGCGCCCAGGGCATCAGATGGAAGCAGTAAACCTGCATCGAAGCTATTCGACGGTTTGAACGGTTTGAACGACTGGAACCATTTGAACGCTTAAAACCAATTACGGCTTCCACCCGGCTTTCTTGAGCTCCGCTGCGAGATCCGCCGCCAGGCTTAAGTCGAATACGTCCTGGGTCTCGACTTTGCGTTCCATCTTCCTTGTTTCCCGTACTCGGTCGATGACCTTCCTCATGTTGCTGGGCTCGAAGCCGCCGCCCGGGTTGTACCGGCGCAACTCGTCTTCGTAGGTTTCCCGAGCGGTTTTTCGATCATTGATGCGCAAAACCTTTTGAATGACGTTCAGCGTTTCTTCCTGCTTCTGGCCGAAGAACAAATGTCCTTTATAAAAGGCCCGCACGAGCGAGCGCACCGACGCCTTCTCGTTGGTCAGCATTTCATTTTTGACGATCAACGGATGAGAGACATACGGCGGCGGCGTGTACTCCAGATTTCGATAGCCGTCTTGCATCGCCGCCAGAGCCTGCTGTGAAGCGAGGAGAGCCCCCTGCACATTGCCCGACATGAGCGCCGCTAAGCGCACGGGCACGCCGCCGGTTTGCAGCAATAAAACATCCTGCATGGGTTTCAGGCCATGATCGAGAAGAATTTCCCGTGTCAGTAGATCGGTCAGCGTGCCAAAAGCGCTGATAGCGATTTTCTTGCCCTTGAGGTCTTCGAATCTTTTGATTTGCGGCGACACGATGAAACGGTGCAGCAAAAACTTCTCAGCGACATAGATCGTCTTGCCGTTGATATCGCCGGCGACAATCGCGTCGAAAGTGCTGGGGGAATAGGTAAATTGGAAGGAATTCGCGATGAGCCCCATCGTGCACAGGTTGCCTCGGCCGGCGATGACCTCGACGTCGATCTGTTCCTGGGCGAAGTAGCCGTTCTGTTTGGCGATAAAAAAGGGCATCACGCCGACGGAATAGTCCGGCACGCAAACCTTGAACTGCCGGGTTTGCGCATCCGACGAGCCACGTATGACGCCCAGAGCAAAAATAAAAAAGATGATTCCGACCAAGTACCGTTTCATTTGTGCTTCCTCTGCAAATTGACGTTATGCGTAAGCCGCTTTTTCACCACGATGTGTTTCATGACCTTTCGCTCACCCACAGAAAATGAAATCTGCGCTCGAAATCCCAGCTCGTCACCCCCGAACGTTTCAATCGGGGGTCCAGTCCGAAATTCGCCTGGATTCCCGCTAAAAGCATGCGGGAATGACGAAACTGTGACCGCCAGCGTTAACGCAACATGTGTTTTCAAAGGAGGACACGAAGGTTTCAAATTCCTATTCTCCGCGCTCTCCGTGTCTCTGTAGTCAATCAAATTTTATTCAACCAGTGGATCAACCAAAACGTTTCCATTGTCGTATACCGCCGTGTTGTCGATGGTTGTGCTCTGCTTATGCATTATTTTTTTGGTCGCCCAACAGATCTTTCCACTTTTCCTCCATGGCCTTCCGCAGTTTCGCGGATATCGCGACCTTCTCCGGAAAATGCTCTTTCCAATGATAGGGCCGCGTCGCGTCGATGATCGCGCACGAGGCCGTGAAGTCGCCCTTTTCGACCTTTTCGGGCTCCAGGCGCGGATCCACCCGCGAGCTCCAGATGCGCCGGTTGATGTCGAGCGAAGTTCCCGGGTCACAGCGGCTGCCCATGGCTTCGAACACTTCGTTCAAGTCGTGCGGGTTGACGTCTTCGTCCACGAGAATAACGAAACGCGTGTGATAGCCCCCCGTGCCACCGAGAGCGCCCAGCGCCGCGCGCATGGCGTGGCCGGGAAACGATTGCTCGATCGAGAGCACGACGATGCCGCCGCCGTAGCGCACGCCTTTGATGCCGGGAATGCCCAGCGCTTCGAGCTCCGAGCGCACGCGCAGGCCGCGCGCGCCGAACAGATTCCGCGCCGTGTTGGGAAATGGTGGCGAGCCGAGAATGATCGGATCGTTGCGGTAAAGCATCGCGTGAATTTTGATCAGCGACGACGGACTCGCGTCGCCATAGTAGCCGCCCATTTCGCCGAACGGCCCCTCGATCGCCGTGCCCGATCTCGGCGGCAGGATTTCTCCTTCCAGCACCGCCTCCGCCGTCGCAGGAATGGGCAGATCGGTGTAAACGCCTCGCGTCACTTCCACAGGCGCGCCGCGCAGCCAGCCGGCATAATCGTACTCGCAATGTCCCCAGGCCGCGTTGTCTCCGGCGGCGATGAGAATCGACGGCTCCTGTCCGAGTGAAATCGCCACGGGACACGGCTTGCCCTGCTTCCAGTATTGCTTGCTGATGATGTCGCCATGATGCCCCGAAGCCATGTGTCCGACGCAGGTATTTTCGTCGATCAGCTTGAAGCGGTAAGAGCCGACGTTGACGTAGCCGCTCTCGGGATCGCGGGTCACCGTCGAAGTCGCGCACATGTAGCCGCCGCCGTCCTTCTCGTGCCAGCGCGCCCACGGAAAAATCTTGAGGTTGACGTCCTTGCCCTCTTTCACGTTTTGCTTGATCGGACCATCGTTGACGGTCACCGGCGGCAGCGGTTGGAATTTTTTCACCTGACCGTTCCACCAGCGCGCCGCTTCGGTCTCGCCAATCTCTGTCGGACAGCCGTGAATCACCTTTTGCCGCTCGGAATTATTGAGCAGGTTGGTCATAAGGCGCGTGCCGCGCGGATAATTCTTGATCGCGTCGAAAAGCAGCACCGGACAATCGCGCCGCGCGCCGATCATGCCGGTAAGCGCGCCGATCTCGAGCTCGGCGTCGGCGCCTTCGATCAGCCTCAAATGCCCCATCTCTTTCACGATCGAAAGATATTCGCGCAGGTCGTGAAACGCGCGCGGCCGGCGTTCGGCATTTTGGGTCGCTGTCATACGCGTTTACTCCAGTTCATTCCGTCTAGGAGGCCACCATTACCAGCGATCGACCTCCTCTCCCGATGGGAGAGGATTGAGGTGAGGGCATACATGAACTGCCGTTAACCCTCACTCTTCTTCCTTCCAGAGGGAGGGAAAGAATCGCGCCACGTTCTAGACATACGATAATTTTCAAATCTTGAACTGCCCCTTCTCGCACACCACCGTATTGTCGATGGTGATCGTGATGTAATCGGTGATCCCTTCCAATCTGAGGATGCTGTTCACCTTGCCGCGGTCGGCGCCGTGGCCGATGCCGAAGTGCATCGCGCCATAGTGCTTTTTCCACTCGCGCACCGAGTCGTTGTCCTTCTGGCAAAGCTTGTTGAGGCCGACGGAGATTTCGCCCCCTACGAGCCAGGAATTTTCATCGCCGTACTTCTGGATGAACGCGCGCACCTGATCCGCCTCGGTCTTGCCCTGAATGTCGACGCAGCGCCCGTTCTCGATCACCAGAGTCACCGGATGTTTCCAGCGCCCAGGCGGATATTGCGCG
>DATIEH010000109.1:0-2312 GCA_035455905.1 Binatia bacterium
CCTTCGGAAATCCAGGTGTTTGCGAGACTGGGAAAAAATACTGCAATCCGGAATCGCCGCGGGCCTCGAATGCTGCTCGAGTCGCCACTGCTTCGTGGGCCAGTGCGGTCATTGGGGCATGATCATGTGAGGCCAATTCGATGATCGCCAGCCGGGCGGCGAGCTGCGTGAATGAGAGGCGATGAAGTCCGAAGGTAGCGCCACGCTCCAAAGAAATCGTACGGGCGAGATCATCGACCGAGCCGCGTGATGCGCCCACCAGCAGCACCTCCGCGCCGGGCTCGAACTGGTCCAAAAATCGCCGCCCTTCGCGCAGGCGCACCGCTGCCGATCCCGACTGAATGGCGGTGATATGGGAATCACTCCGATTGTCTGGAGTAGGTTGATGCATCGCAAATTCCATTTATAGGAATAAGATTTGCTCGACCAGTCAATTTACCACAGTTCTTGACAATTCGCCGCGGCCCAGCGCGGCGATGCAGAACACCACGGCTCTTGAACGCTTACCTGTAGCTATGGATCGGTTTCTCGGGGTTGCCGAGATGCTGAATTAGGTCTTGATCCCTTACGGAGTTTTGCCTCCGCTCAATCGAGCAACCGCGAGTCGTTTTGGAAGAGTGGATGGGAGTGGCTGAGATAGGCCGCCGCCGGACGCGCGCACGCCAATGTTCAGGATCAACCGGCCGCGTACATCGGCCTTCGATCTCTGAGCGCGAGCCAGCCGCGAGCTATTCGATAGATGACCCAAATGCCGGTCCCGAAGAAAATCGCTAACGCGAGCGGAATCCCGACAAACGTAACCACCAGCATGGTGCCGATCAGGCACCACACGACCGCAAACCAAAAAGTACGAATCTGCCAGCGAAAATGAGATTCCAGATACGTGCCGCGCGCCTCTTCTCTTTTTAAATAATTAATGACAATGGCGATAATCGACGGCACACCAAAGATAAATGCGCCGATAATGGTGGCTGCACTGGTGATGCCGATCAGCAGGCTGAGGGCATGCAGCGCGTAAATCAGATGGGTGGTATTGACCAGCGATGGTTCGGCGGTAGTTTGGGGCTCGGGCATGACTTGCTCAGGAGCGTCACAGCGAAATTAAATCACAAATTAAGGGCCGAAGAGGCCAATTTCTGAGCGACTAAATTGCTTGTGCAAGACGATCGAGTAATTTTTCCGTCGCGCTGAACCCCAGGCATGGATCGGTGATGCTCTGGCCATAGACAATCGGCTTATCCTGACGACCGGCCACCAGGTGGCTCTCGAGCATCAGGGCTCGAACCGCGGAGGCCCCAAGGTTCGGCATGATTGAGTTCGCCACCTCGATCTGCCGGCCGGCATCTCTCTCGCTGTTTCCATGGCTGCAATCCACCATCAGGATCTCGGGTAGCCCGGCGGCGCGAAGCAAGCCAACTGCGGTTTCAATAGATGCAGCGTCGAAGTTTGGGCCGGTTTGGCTGCCGCCCCGAAGCACGAGATGGGCGTAAGGATTTCCAGCCGTCTCCAGGATCGCCGGCGCGCCCTCCTTGGTCAGCGACGGAAAAAGATGGCGGCTCCGCGCCGCTTGGATCGCATCGACGGCCACCTGGACGTTGCCGTCTGTGCGGTTCTTGATTCCCACCGGCATAGACAGACCCGAGGCCAGCTCCCGATGCACCTGGCTCTCCGCAGTACGGGCACCGATCGCCCCCCAGCTGATGAGGTCTGCATAGAACTGGCCAAAAGTGGTATCGAGAAACTCCGTGCCCGCACAGACGCCGAGCTCGACAATGTCGGCAAGCAACTGCCGAGCGAGGCGCAGTCCCTTATTGATGTGATACGACTCATTGAGATCGGGATCGTTGATCAGTCCTTTCCAGCCTACGACCGTGCGCGGTTTTTCGAAGTAAACGCGCATGACAATCAAAAGCGCGCTCGATAGCGTGTCGACAAGCGGCTTGAGTTTGGTCGCGTATTCGAGCGCAGCTTTGGTGTCGTGTACCGAGCAAGGCCCGACCACGACAAGAAGCCGGCGATCCTTACCGTCAAGAATCGCCTCGATCGCACGGCGCGATCGGTAAACGTTTTCCGACGCCGCGTCGGTGAGAGGGATCTCCTCGGCGAGGATCGCTGGTGCCAGCAATGGCCGAGTTTTGACGATACGAAGATCGTCAGTTTTCATGGTCAGTAGGGAAATTTTTCAAGATAATGCAATCGGTATCGGAAAACGCCAAATGATAGCTGCGAAAAGCGTTCCGATGAGTCGCCCTTTTAACTGGAAAAAACTCAATCGCCGATGCTTTAAGCAAGCCGCAGCAGCTGTTTCATCA
>DATIEH010000110.1:0-3980 GCA_035455905.1 Binatia bacterium
GTTATGGTCTTGCCGCCACACGTGCGAAGACAACAGATAATTAAGCGATGCGATGGGCCTGCGCCACGGGATCTCATTGCACGCTTCCAACCATTTGGCGTGCTGGTTGAACATCGAATCGACGATGTGGATGAAGGCTTCATAGCACGAGAAAAAGCCATGTCGTCCCGTAAGTAAATAACCTTCGAGCCAGCCCTCGCACTGATGCTCGCTCAGTATCTCCATGACGCGGCCATCCGGCGCCAGCTTGTCGTCGTAATCGAAGCGCTCCGCGACCCAGGCGCGGTTAGTCACTTCGAGCACGTCCTGCCAGCGGTTAGAATTATTTTCGTCAGGGCTGAACAGGCGAAAATTTTTGCTCTCCAGATTGAGCTTCATCACATCCCGAAGGAACTGTCCCATGACACGCGTCGCTTCGGCATTCACTTCTCCCGGACTCGGCACCTCCACCGCATAATCGCGAAAATCCGGCAGACGGAGGTCTTTTAGCAGGAGACCGCCGTTGGCATGCGGGTTTGCACTCATCCGCCGTGCGCCTTTAGGAGGAAGCGCAGCCAAGTCGTCCCGGAGCCGGCCTCTTTCATCGAAGAGTTCTTCGGGCTTGTAGCTCTTCATCCATTGCTCGAGAAGTTTTACGTGCTCAGCATTATTGTGCATTTCCGCCATTGGCACCTGGTGAGAGCGCCAGTAATCTTCGGTTCGCTTGCCGTCAACTTCTTTAGGTCCCGTCCAGCCCTTCGGGCTACGCAATACAATCATCGGCCAACGCGGCCGGTCGACGCCGTTCCTGGAGTGCCTTGCGTTGCCTTGAATCTGTTGGATCTCATCGATGGCGCGATCGAGCGTGGCCGCCATCAGTTGATGCATTTTTTCCGGTTCATGGCCCTCGACGAAATAGGGCGTGTAGCCGTAACCGCGCAATAATTGCGCGAGCTCTTCGTGAGTAATGCGCGCCAACACGGTGGGATTTGCGATCTTGTAACCGTTGAGGTGCAGGACCGGCAGCACGGCGCCATTGATCGCCGGGTCTAAGAACTTGTTCGAATGCCAGCTTGTCGCCAACGCTCCCGTTTCCGCTTCGCCGTCGCCGATCACGCACGCGACGATCAGATCCGGGTTATCGAAGACCGCGCCGTACGCGTGGGACAGTGAATAACCCAGTTCGCCGCCCTCGTTGATGGAACCGGGAGTTTCGGGCGCAGCGTGGCTCGGAATCCCGCCGGGAAACGAGAACTGCTTGAATAGCTTTCTCATTCCCTCCTCGTCCTGCGAGATGTTCGGATAAACTTCGCTGTAGGTTCCTTCGAGGTACGTATTCGCGACGATACCCGGACCGCCGTGTCCGGGGCCGGTGACATAGATCATGTCGAGATCGCGCGCCTTGATGACGCGGTTCAAATGAACGTAGATAAAATTCAGGCCCGGGGTGGTTCCCCAATGGCCGAGCAATCTCGGTTTGATGTGTTCTTTGCTGAGCGGTTTCTTCAGCAGTGGATTGTCGTAAAGGTAAATCTGTCCCACCGATAGATAATTCGCGGCCCGCCAGTAGGCATCGATAAGCCTCAATTGTTCCGTGGTTAAGGGCTCCGGCATAAGTGTTCTCCTCTACGGCGAGGCGGGCATGTGCGCTGCTGACCCGCAAATACAACATCGCATCCACCTCTTTCACGGCCGGGATATCGCGAGAATCTAGTACGTCATGAACAGAGGATGCCGCGCCTCGAAAACTTTAGAGAAATGGAATCGTCGTTCTCGAAGCGAATTTTGCCGGCCGCCGAGCTCAATATTTCGATAGAGCGGCAACCAGGTTTCGCGCGCCGGCGGGCGGCTGAACTTTTCCCCCAAGGATTTCTCCCGCCGTGACCGGCCTACCGTAGTATGCTTCATTGGCGTCATCTCGCGTGCCGATGGCTGTGCCCTCGAGTGAAACGCCCGCAAAAAGCCCCTGGCTCCGGCTGTAAGTATAGGTCGCGGCCTGCAAACCCACGCCGGCTTCGGCGGAGCGTCCTACAGGACCCGCCGCTACACTCAGATTGCCGCCCAGCGTGGCGTTGCCCTGTTTCGCGAAGGCCTCCACTGCAGCCGGAGTGTTGAGGACGATAACAAACTCGGTGATCTCGACTCCGGCTTGAAAGCCGACTCCAAGTCCTCCGGTACCGATCGCTGAAGGAGCGCTCCACCCTTTCTCCGTCCGTGCAACGACAACTCCAGTGCCACCTCTGGCACTGCCGATGAATCCGGCCTTTGTGACAGTCAAAATTGCCAAGCCTTTAGCAGCGCGCATTACGGCGGGCGGAATGCTTTTTTCGGGGATCGCCTCGAACCGTTGAATAATCGCAGTTGCCTGATCCACATCGGCCTGCATTGCATCATGCGGCGAAACCGTAGAGCACGCCGTCAACAATGTTGCCGCAATGATACACATGATTGCTTTCATCTGGCCACCTCCTTATGGGCTGCGTTCCATTTATGAATGCGTTAATTGGATTTAATCTGACTATTAATGATTGAGAACGATCTGGAGCTGGAGATCAAGACCCAGCAGCAAAAATCATCGTGCCCACCTGGCTCACCACTGCTAGCAGACGACACGCTATCATTGGATTAACAACGTTCAATGGGTTTTCCGGATTCATCTCAAACAATTCCGCTCTCAGCCAAGCTCCTTGGCGCTTCAATTATTCGGCGCTCAATCTTGTTGTCGCTCGATGTGGATGCTAGCCATTAGTGCTAGCCATTAGTATTGATCGCTCCTGAGGCGGCGAGAAACTTTCGTGTGTCGACACAACATCGAATAACAAAAAAACAATTTCCATCGCCATATCCACACGTTGCCATATGAGATTCGAATTTTGCGGTTGTTTCGAAGTTTAGTATTCGCATTCCGATTTTCTTCGCCATCTAGAGCGGACCATGACCAGCATCGCTCCCGTTGTTACCCTCTCTCCTCGCGATTACGATGCGGTCTTATTCGATCTCGACGGCGTACTGACCAAAACCGCGAGGGTGCACGCGGCGGCATGGGAAAAACTTTTCAACGCTTTTCTCAAACAGCGCGCGGCGCGTACGGGCGAACCATTCGTGCCCTTCAGCACCAATGCCGATTACTACCAGTATGTTGACGGCAAGCCTCGCTACGACGGTGTTGCATCCTTTTTAGAGTCGCGCGGAATTGACTTGCCTTTTGGCTCGCCCGACGACGGCCCCGGAGCGGAAACCGTGCACGGGCTCGGCAAACTGAAGGACCAGTATTTCACCGAGCAGTTGGAGCAGCGCGGCGTGGAAGTATTCGAGCCGGCGATCGCGCTCGTTCGCGCGCTGCGCGCTCAGGACATCAAGACGGCCGTCGTGTCTTCCAGCAACAACTGCGCAGCAGTCCTGAAAGCAGCGGGCATAGCGCAGCTCTTCGACGCGCGGGTGGACGGAATCGACATCGCACATCTGAATCTCAAGGGTAAGCCGGCGCCCGATGCTTTCCTCGAAGGAGCCAGGCGGCTCAAGACCGAGCCGGCGCGCACGGTTGTCGTGGAGGATGCGATCGCCGGTGTCGAGGCCGGACGCGCGGGCGGATTCGGCTGTGTGATCGGCGTCGATCATGGCGGTCGCTCGCAGGCGCTGCGGGAGTTCGGCGCGGATGTGATTGTAAGCAATCTGGCACAGGTCAAAATCGCAGCCGAGCCGCCTTCTGCGTGGTCACTGGTGTTCGAGGATTTTGATCCGGCGCACGAGGGCATACGTGAAGCATTGTGTACTCTTGGCAATGGGTATTTTGCCACACGCGGGGCGACGCCCGGTGCTGCGGCGGATGGTATTCATTATCCGGGGACTTATCTGGCGGGCGGCTATAATCGGCTCAACACGGATATTGCGGGCCGGATGATCGAGAACGAGGATCTCGTCAACCTTCCTAACTGGCTCGCGCTCAAGTTTCGCATTGCCGATGAAGACTGGTTCGATGAGCGCACAGTTAAAATGCTTTT
>DATIEH010000111.1:0-10019 GCA_035455905.1 Binatia bacterium
ACTGCAAGAGCTGCCGGTTCCTGAGCGCTTCAAGTGGGTGCCGGAAAATTTACGCAATGGTCCTGAATACGATGTCGGTCAAATGTGGGTCAAATTTGCCGAAGCGATACGCACAGGCGCGAAAACGGATCCCGACTTCCCCGATTTTGATCACGCGGTGCGCCGCCACGTGACGTTGGATGCCATCGTGCGAGCTTCGAAGACAGGACAGCGGCAGAAAATCTTGTGAGATAGAGAATAGCGCAAGGCATGCAACAGTTGTGAAGCGGTTTCTGCATTTTTGAGCGCTGACTTGAAGCAAGTTGAGTTCTGGTTCGACTTCGCCAGCACCTACTCCTATCCCGCGGCGCTTCGAATCGAAAAGATCGCGCGAAGCTCGAATGTTCCGATAGTTTGGCGTCCATTCTTACTTGGACCGATCTTCAAAGGACAAGGTTGGAACGATTCTCCATTCAACATCTATCCCGCAAAGGGCAACTATATGTGGCGCGATCTGGAACGAATCTGCGGGTCGCTTGGTATCCCGTTCCGCAAGCCATCGACGTTTCCCCGCAACAGCGTTTTGGCGGCTCGCCTTGCCTGTTCGTTTGCCGAAGAACCTTGGCTGGCCGAATTTATCCGGGAGACCTTTCTTGCCAATTTTGCGCATGACCGAGACATCTCGGACCGTGCCGTCTTGGCATCGGTTCTCGAGATTGTGGGGCAGCCGGAAAGCGTGATTGATCTCTCTCAATCGCCCGACGCAAAAACGAAAGTTCGTGCCGCCACCGAACGTGCCATGTCGCTAGGGATTTTCGGTGCGCCCAGCTTTGTCGTCGGTTCCGAGTTGTTTTGGGGCAACGAGCGGCTCGAGACCGCGGTGGCGTGGGCGCGCCGCAGAGACTGATTGGACTGGCAAACTGGCGCGTCAGATTGCGATTGACGACTCGGCGGCTTAGCGATAGTTTTTTGGTCACGTAGGGTTTCGCGCCGATATCGCGGCGCTTACGAAAGCAAATCCGCGAGAGGAGAAATGATCATATGGTACAGCGCGCAATAGAGATACATGATAGCCTAAAGCATCCCGTCATCGATGGCGACGGCCATTGGATCGAGCCGATTCCGGTCTTCCTCGAATACCTCGCTCAAGTGGGCGGCGCGAAATCCGTCGATCAACTGAGAGCGCTCTGGCACGCACGCGATGCGTGGTATCGGGCCACGCCGGAGGAGCGGCAGCATCATCGGCTACGGCGCGCAATCTGGTGGGGTGTTACTAGCAGTACGCTGGACAAGGCGACAGGACTGTTGCCGGCATTGCTCAACGAGCGGTTGCCGGAGCTTGGCATCGACTTCGCGATGATCTATCCGAGTTTCGGTCTTACCATCAACGGTATCTCCCAACGCGAATTGCACCGCGCGGCATGCCGCGCCTACAACATGATGACGGCGGATATGTTTGCGCCATACGCTTCAAGGTTCGCGCCGGCGGCGATCATTCCGAGTCAGACGCCGGACGAAGCTCTCGAGGAGTTGGACTATGCGGTGGCGCAGCGGGGTTTCAAAGTGATCATGATGCGCGGCAATCAGGAGCGTGCGGTTCCAAGCGCAGCCGAGGGGATCGACCGGCAAAAAGCCGCTTGGTACGTCGACACGATCGCTCTCGACAGCCCCTATAATTACGAACCGGTCTGGAAGCGCTGCGTCGAGCTCGGTGTCGCGGTCACGCAACACTCTGGCAGCGGCCGCTGGATGGACCGTTCGTCGATCAACAATTTTACCTACAATCACGTTGGCCACTTCGCCGAATCGAACCATGCGTTCGCGCGCGGCGTGTTTCTCGGCGGCCTGGTGCGCCGTTATCCGACTCTCAATTTCGGTTTTATGGAAGGTGGCATCAGCTGGGCCTGTCAGATGTGTCTCGATTTGATCGAACATTGGGAAAAGCGCCGCCGCGATGGCTTACAATACCCGAACGCAACCAGCGTTGGGGAGCTGCGCGGGTTCATCGAGCGCTACGGCGATGAAAAACTGAAAGCCAATGCCGACGCCATCATGAACCATCTGGACGTCTTTCGGCCCGACTGCAGCATTGAAGAGCTGGGGCGGCCTGAGCATGTCGTGGACGACTTCGAACCGGCGGGAATCAAGTCAAAAGATGACGTCCGCGCTGTGTTCTCGAACAATTTCTTTTTCGGCTGCGAGGCGGATGATCGGGCAACCATGTGGGCCTTCGACAAGCGCATGGGGGTACGGCTGCGGCCCGTCTTCAGCTCCGATTTTACGCACTTCGATGTTCCCGATTTCGCCGAAGTTATTCCGGAAGCGTTCGAGATGGTGGAACGGGGCTTCGTGAGCGAGCAGGATTTTCGCGAGTTCACGTTCGTCAATGCGGCAAGCTTGCACACGCGCAATAACCCGAGCTTTTTCAAGGGGACCGTTGTGGAAAACGCGGTCGCCGAGGAGCTTGGACTGAACACGACGGTATCAGCAGCCACCGCTTGACAGCGATCTGGAACGATCAAATCGTTCCAACCGTTCAGTCGTCCGGATGGAATTCGAGGTCCGTTTAAGTCGTTTACGGCTTTTCGTGTCGTACGGATGTCCGCCGACGATGCGCGGACACGGTCACGCCTAATAAAGCTAAATTCCGATCACGCCTGACGAGATTCGGTTTTTCGCGTTTGGAAGGCTTCCGCCAGAAGCTCATACGAACGGTGGCGCGGTGCCGGATTGTAGGTCCACGTGACAATCACCAGCTCATCGAGTTCCAATGCGCTTGCAAGATCTTTGAGTCGCACCGTCACTTCGTCGGAGGTTCCGACAATCGCTTTGCGCCGAAGCTTCTCGGCGGTGGCCAGTTCCGCCGCAGAATAGGGTCGCTCGGCTTGCTCCGGCGGCATGAGCGGCAGGCGGATGCCTTGCCGACGATCGACAATCGCGCGCTCGCGCGTTTTGAGTTGGTGCCGCGCTTCCTTTTCCGTATCGGCCGCCAAGGCCCAGACACAAATCGTCGCGATCGGTTTGGGGTACTTTTCACTGGGACGATAATTTTTCCGATACAGGTCGAGCGCTTGTTCTACGCCGGTGCCCTCGCTGAAAAAATATGCGAACGCGTAAGGCAAGCCAAAATAGGCCGCGAGTTGCGCGCCATACTCGGAGCTTCCAAGAATCCACATCTCCGGAGCCGTTGGTCCGGTGGGCTGGGCGATGATGTTCCCGAAGGGGTGGCCTTCCGGTAACGGCATGCCGGATACCCAGTGTTGCAGTTCCTGCACCTGGCGCGGGAATTGGTCCAGAACATTCTGCGGGTAAGGATTGAGCGCGTAGGCCGTCATCTGATCCGAGCCAGGCGCGCGTCCCACACCTAGGTCGATGCGGCCGGGAGCGATGGCTTCCAGCACGCGAAATTGTTCGGCGACTTTGAGGGCTGAATAGTGCGGCAACATAATTCCCGCGCTGCCGATGCGGATACGCGACGTCGTCGCGGCAATGGCGGCCATGAGTATTTCGGGCGCTGTGCCCACGATGGTGCCGGAGTTGTGGTGCTCCGAGAGCCAGAAACGATGATAACCGAGCGACTCGCAGTGGCGTGCGAGCTCAAGAGTTTCGCGAATCGCCGTGTCCTGGGTTTTTCCCAGGGATGCCGTCGATTGATCAAGGACTGACAGTTTCATGGCGGATCTGTGTGCTGTTTTTTTATCACCGGAGCGGCGCAGCGTAAACTCGCGCGCCGCGCTTCGACTCGCGCTTTTACGGCTCGGAAAATCTTTGCTTAGCGATTTCGATATCTCCGATCGAACCCACCAAGGTCAGGCGGTCGTTTGAGCAGAGCTTGGTATTGCCGTGGGGGACCAACAATTCGCCATCGCGCCGGATGGCCAGCGCCAGGAGACCACCGGGAAGATCCAGTTCTCGAAGCGGTTTGTCGATGTCGTGCGGATTTGTGAGAATCACTTCGCAGACTTCTTTGTCATCATCAGTGCGCGCAAACAAGGTATAAATCGCGGGCGTGCGTGCGAGCAAGGCCAACAAAGAGGGACGATCGAGAGCGGCATTTATGGTCGATACGCCAATTGTATCGAAACGGTCCCGATGGCTCGGGTCGCTTAACTGCGCGACAACGTGGGGTACTCCATAACTGTTTTTCGCCAGGTCGCAAACCCGATAAGCCGACTCCGCGTCGTCGTATGTGCACACCAAGGCGCGCGCGGATTGGCAAAGCGTTCTCAGCGCCGCGCTGTCATGCTCAGCTGAACCCGACTGAGTATTGAAGCCCCGCCGCGCCGCTTGCGCGATCCGCTCGGGGTCTGTGTCGATAATGCAAACCGGTTCAAGGTGGGCTTTAAGCCGCCTGGCAACTTGCATTCCCAAGTCTTCAGCGCCGACCACGACAATGTTTTGCCGCCGGGTGCGCTGGCCGCCGGGAAGCAAACGAATGAATACTAATGGCGCGGACGTAACGGTGGCGATGGCGACTAAGATGATCGCGGAATTCACCGACTCGCCGATCACACCGAGGCGGGTGCCGATGGCTGCGGCAGCGATGATCAGCGACAAGCGAGCCGAGAGCAATGAGCCAGCGGCCAGGGATTCTTTCAGTGAAAAATTCGCCAAGAACAGAAGGGCCGGAATCATCTTTACCAAAACTGCGCCGACGAATAGAAACGGAACCAAAAGCAAAGCGCCGGCGGACGCGAGCAGGGCCGGCAGATTGAACCCAATACCCACTTGAATGAAAAAAATCGGAATGAAAAAGCCAAAACCGATGGCTTCGAGCTGATGTCCGAGCTCAGCGTCATCCGCGGTGCGAAGAAGGCCGATGATCGCGCCGGCCAGAAAGGCGCCGAGAATAATTTCCGAGCCGAGTTCCTGGGAAAGCGCCACGAAGGCCAGCATGATAGCGAACGCGGCGCGCACTTTGATTTGCGCAGTGGCATGGCTCAGTTCCTCGATCGTGCGGCGCAGCGCTGCCGCTTTGTTGAAAATCGCGCCGAATCGGTAAATCAGAAAAAAAGCCACGAACAAAACTGCGATCAACAAGATTTCCGCGGTCAAGCCACGCGAAACAATGGCGACCGCCAGCGTGATCAGGAGCATGGTGGCAAAATCGGCGAGCACCGCGCTCACCAGAATACATTGGCCGAGCCGCTGGCCAATGAGATTGGTTTCTTTCAGAACCGGCACGACCACGCCGAGCGATGTCGTCGACAAAATGAGTGCCATGATCCAACGATTTGTCGCCAGGCCGAAGCGCACCAAGAAGTAAGCGGCAACGGACGCCAAGCATAAAGTCAAAGCGAAGTGCGAAAGCGCCAGCCAAAGAACGCTCCGACCGCTGTGCCCAGGCGTTGACGCCGAGGATCGCAAGCTGTTGAAATCGATTTCCATGCCGGAGAGAAACATCAGGAAGACGATGCCGAAGTTCGCAAAAATTCCGACGAGCAGATCATCGGGCGGTACAAACGATAAACCGCTCCGTCCCACGATCATTCCAGCGACAATTTCTCCGACGACGATAGGGATTGAAAGGTGTTTAATACGCGAGAGAAAAATAGGCACCGCAAACGCGATCAGCAGAACAATGAGCAATGGGGCAAAAGAATGGGTGGCGTCCATGTGGCGGGCTCTAATTCATTTAGGTTTGCCGGCGCGCCGTTTGCTACTCTATCGATGTGCTATTTGCACAGAGGCCTGTGTGCTCGTTCGGCCGCACTTTTCAGAAGCTGGATTGCAGCTAGTCTACAAGCTTTATGGCAGACAAATAATGGCCTAGTGAAGCTGGGCACCGATTTGCAGCCCCGCCTCTTTGGCGAATGCCGCCGCGCTCATTTTGGCGCCTTGCCCGCGGACTCTTTTCACCGCAAGACTGCCGCCGTTAAGCGCAATCGTGATTTCGTCCGTCCCGATATCCGTCACTTGACCGGGGAGAGAGGCGGTGGCGCCGCGTTGCAAACGAACATCGAAGATGCGCAGTTGTTTGCCGTCATAGGTGGCGTGTGCACCGGGCTGCGGATCACAGCCCCGAATCAAGTTATGCACTTGCACCGCTGGCTTGGACCAATCGATTTTGGCATGCTCATCGCGGCAGGGCGGGTCGTAGCTCGCTTTGGATTCGTCCTGAACGATCCGCGGCGGATTTCCTCGTTTGATCAAATCCACAGCTTCGCCAATCGCCTCGATACCGAGGGGAAATATCTTATTGAAGTAGAGAGATCCGGTCGTATCTTCGGGATCGACCGGCACTTCTTTTTGCAGCAGAATCGGACCGGTATCGATGCCGCGATCGACCCAGAACAACGTCAGCCCGGTCACGGTTTCGCCTTTGATCAGCGCCCAGTTGATGGCGCTCGCGCCGCGATATTGAGGCAGCAGCGACGGATGAAAACAGATGCTGCCCAGTCGCGGCACGCTGAATACACGCTGGGGCACGATAAAGCTCACGAAAGCAAGGATCGCGAGATCGGCATTGAGCGCGATAAATTCCTCACGAACTTCCGGAGCTTTGAATGATTTATGCTGACGAACAGGAACGCCGAGATCGAGGGCTTTCTGCTTAACCGGATCGAATTTCCCATTCGGGAGATCCGGTGGGCAGTAGACCGCCACTACTTCGTCGCCCTTGCTGACGATTTTTTCCAAACTTTTTTCGGCGAAAGCCGCTTGACCGATCAGAATGATGCGCATCTCGTTGTCCTTCTCTACAGAAGTTGCACTTCCTAGAATAAAAGCATCGATCGATAGATTAGTGAAAGTGTAAATCGTTCAAAACGTTGTCAACGGCTGAAACAGCTTGAACGTTTTGCACGTCAAAAATTCAGCCGATCACTTTGTAGTCGCCGCCTTTGTAGCTCTTGCACAGATTGACATAGGTGGAGGAACCCATTTTGATCCAATGCAAAGCTTCTCCCGCGAGCTCTTTCTTGACCTTTGCCGGCGCGCCCGCTGCGAGCACCCGGGGAGGAATTTTAGTGTGCGGCACGACGACGCTGCCCGCGGCGATCAGCGCTTCCTCGCCGATTTCGACGTTCTCCAGAAGTGTCACGTTCATGCCGATGATGGCGCCGCGCTTGATCAGTGGGCCTTCCATGATGGCGCCGTGCCCGATGGTACAATCGTCTTCGATGATGGTCGGCGCTTCGCCGGAATGGAGCACGCAATTGTCCTGAATGCTGGTCCGAGCGCCGACCCTGATGGGATTTTGATTCTGGTCCGATCGGATCACCGCGCCCCACCAGATGCTGGCTTCATCACCGACGATCACATCGCCGATGATCACCGCGGTGGGCGCGACAAACGCGCTCGGTGAAATACGCGGCGCTTTACCTTTATACTCGATAATCATGCGGCATCCTCCGTGTATTTGAACCACGATATTTGACGTGCCTCGCGAAATCAATAATGGTAGGCGGACGGGCCCTCACCCCAACGGTTTCTCAACGCGCGAGGGCATTGGATCAGCTCAATGCAAGAGTGGAGTAAAAAATGATTTTCTTCAGGTTTGCGGCGGTGGCAATTTTTGGGTTTAGCTCGGCGGCATCGGTGCTTGCGCAAAACCGCGAATCCACTTTAGCGGCGCTTACGAAACTTGTTCCGGCCGAGCGGCAAGCCCGTATTGTCGAGGGCGCCAAGAAAGAGAATGGGCTTGTCTGGTACTCGAGCACGACCGCCGAAGATGCTTTAGCGCTGACCAAAAAATTTCACGAGCATTATCCCAACATTCAAATCAATCACTTTCGCTCTTCAAGCGAGAAACTGCTCGAAAGGATTCTCGCGGAAGCGCGAGCCAATGCCTTCAAGGCAGATATCGTCAGCCTGCCGGAGCTCGAACTCTCGATCATGATTAAACGGAAACTTTTGGTCCGGTACGAGCCGTTGGAAAATTCAATCTATCCGCCCGAGAGCAAAGATCCGCGCGGTTATTGGACGGGACTTTACACCTCTGCCTGGGTGCCCGCGCATAACACCAAGCAGGTCGGTAAGGATGCTGCGCCGAAGAGTTACAAGGATCTCCTCAATCCCAAGTGGAAGGGCGGCATTGCGATGGATAACGAACCGTACAATTGGTATGTGGTGTCGCTGCGTTATTTGGAGAGCCGGGACGGAAAAGAAGCGGCGCTGGACTTCATGAAAAAACTCGCAGCACAGCAGATTCAGTGGCGTAAGGGCCATTCGCTCATCGGACAGCTCATGTCGGCGGGCGAGTTTCCGCTCGCCGCGGAGCTTCAGGTGCACACCGTGGAGCGCGCCAAGGCGCAGGGCGCGCCCATCGACTGGACAGTGTTGGACGGCGTGATTCCAATCTCGAAAGTTGGCGCCGCGATCACCAGCACGGGCGCGAATGTTTATAGCTCCGCGCTGTTTTACGACTTTCTGTTGTCACGCGCCGGCATGGAAACGATTCGGGCGAGCCGGCGTATTCCAACCCGGCCCGATGTGACTGCGCCTTATTTGAAACCTTACAAACTGTTGCCGTTCGATCCGCAAGTGATGGACGAGTTCGACAAGTACGTCGCGCTGTTCAGAGATACTTTCAAGCCGGCGCAATAAAACCGGGCGGCGCAGGATGCTGCGCCGCTACGACCCCTTTCCGTTGAGAAGACCTGCCCTCGTGACAGTAACGCATTCACCCGATGTTAGCGGCGCGATTCGCCGGCTCGTAGTGATCAATTCGATTATCGGCGTGACCACCGCGGGAATTTCCACGCGCATCTTCATGATCTCGGCACCCACTCTTGCTGCAGCGCTCGACACCGACATGTTGGGCATCTCCTGGGCGCTGATCGTTTATCAAATGGCCGGGATCGGTTTGGGCGTGATCTGCGGCCGACTTGGAGATATTCACGGCCATCACAAGCTCTACGGCGCAGGGATGTCGGTGATGGCCCTGGCTTCACTGCTTTGTGGATTTTCACAAAACGTGGGGCAGCTCATCCTATTTCGCTTTTTACAGGGGATCGGCGGCGCGATGATTCAATCGTCGGGACGGACGCTGGCCTTTAGAGCGATGCCGGCTGGTTCCGAGGGAAAAGCTCAGGGACTGCTGGCGATGTCGCATCAGTTGGGTTTTTTTGTCGGGCCTCCGATCGGCGGGCTGATCATCGACTGGGTGCACTGGCGCGGCATCTTTTTTTTCTTGTTTATACCGAGTTTGGCGGGCGCGGCGATGTGCGTCTGGACGGGCCGGGTTGCGGCAACACAGACACCCGGCCGGCAGGCGATCGACTATCTGGGTGGAGCGTTGCTGTTCGGCTTGACGATTCTTGCAACCCTGTTGCTCGATCAAAAAGTCGCCGAGGTGGTCGGCAGCGCCAATCGGCTGGCGTTGGGCGTTGTTCTGGTCATGGCAGTTGTGTTTTTCATCCGCCACGAAAAACGCCACTCGAGCCCGCTGATCAGTCTCTCGGTTTTTTCAGAAAAGATTTTTGGCTACGGTTCGGTGGGTCTTTTGATCTGCAATATCAACCAGGGGCTAAACACCTTCATTACGCCTTTTTACTTGCAAGAAGTATTGCGGGTTTCGCCGAGCTTCATCGGAGCGATATTTCTGGTGCCATCGCTCTTGAGCATGGTGCTTTCGCCGCTGAGCGGCGCTCTCACGGACCGAATCGGTTCACGGTGGCTGTTGATTAGTGGCGTGTTGGTGCTGATGGTTAGTTTTATGATCGGCGCTTATTTGCGCACCGATTCGCACTGGAGCCTGCCGGCGCTTTTGCTGGCGTTGACCGGAATCGGTTCGGCTTTTTTCAACACGGCGTCGCAAGCGGCGATGATCCGCGCATTACCGAAAGCCCATTGGGGCACCGCCATCGGAATCATTAACGGGGTTTTCGGCTTTGGCCAAATGCTCGGGATCTCGCTCAGCGGCATTTTGCTGACGTTATCGTTCCGCTATTATACCGGCGATCCTCTGGCCACGCCCGATCCGGCAAAGGCGAGTTTGTTCGTTACCGCGATGAACCTGACTTACTGGTTCGCGTTGGCGATCGCTGTCGTTCCGCTGCTGACGTCGACCAGGTTCAAGGAGAAGATTTAAAACCATC
>DATIEH010000112.1:0-2891 GCA_035455905.1 Binatia bacterium
AGGATGCGTGGAAGACGTTCTATAGCAAAGAAAACATGATCCGGAACCTCGCCCGCTGGGTGGATCGGCCAAAAAACTACTGGAACCTAATGTCGATCTTTTTCTGGTATAAGAATGCCGCGCTGATTGAGAAGCAGCATCCGATGATTGCCGGCTTTTTCCGTTTGAAAGATCGTAAAAACCGCCGACCCGGCTTTGCCATTGATCCGGTTCCCGTGCACCTCTGGAAACGTGCCAAGGAAGTCACCCGGCTACTCATCACCTGGGCCAAGTTTGTCAAGGAAATGGAAGAAGTCTGGCTGCAAACGCGGAAAAAAACCGAAACCGAAGAGCGCTGGCTCGAACAGATTCAAAAAATTCAATCCGACATTTGGCAGTCTTTGCGCATCGGCGAGATTCAGAAGATCTACAATAACGCCAAAGAAACGTTGCCTGAGCGGGCGCGTGCTTTGCTTGATCCGTTAGAAGATCTCTCGTCACGAGTGGTTTACAGCAGGAATGATTTGAACCGGTTCCTGAGGCAATGGGATGCGTTGCGTTTAAAAATCCAGGAATTGCGCCCGCGCGAAGGCGAAGCGGTGCGCCGGCTCTTGGACGAAATCCATTACATTCAGGGCAGCATACGGTTCGGCGATCGCATTAACGAATGGCAAGAATCGTACGGTCGGTTACGCGAGAATTTGCCCGCTAGACCCCAATTGAGCTTCATCACCTTCGATGCCATCAACCATCGCATGGTCTACTCGCGCGAGGGACTACAGCGCATGTGGTCTGATAGCCTGCGTAACCTGCGCCGTTTCAAGCTGTCGAAGATTCACCCGTGGCGCTGCGTGACGGCCATGGCCAAGGAATTTTCATTAACCACTTCCTTTGCCAGTAGCTTTCTCCAGTTTTCTAAGCAATCGGGCTCTGAATTCGGCCCGGGCTAGTGCAGTAAACGGGGCTGTTTTTCAAGGGTGGCGATCTGCTCGCGCACCATCTCCGCATCGTGCGCATTAGGCGCCAGCCGGAGATATGCGTCAAAGTCTTCGCGCGCCTGTCTGAAACATCCCATGTGCAGATAGAGGGAGCCGCGATCGCGGATCTCTTCCGCTCCGGCCGGATCCAGAATGATCAAATGATCGAATATCGACAGCGCTTCGCCAACCGAGTTATTTCTCAGGTAGATCGCTTTCAGGTTGGCCAGCATCCGTTTCAAGATTTGCTTTTTGCCCACCGCCTCGAGAAATTGCGGTCTAAGCGCAACTTTTCTGCCGTATAGCTTCTCGAGCATTTGGCCGAGATCCTCGGTAATTTTGATCTCGCCCCGATGGAACGGGTCAATAAAAATCGCCTCTTCTCCATCGCTACATTTAACGAGAAAGTGACCGGGAAAACCTATGCCCTCGACCGGCACAGAAATTCGCCTTGCCACCTCCATGTACAAGACGCACAGGGTGATCGGAATACCGATCTTTCGGTCCAGCACTTCACTCAAAAAACTATTACGGGGATCGTAGTAATCGTCGCGGTTTCCGTCGAACCCGTGTTGGCGAAACAGCACGTGGTTCAATGCGGCCAGCGAATGATAGACATCGCCCGCCGGATCCCGCCGATCGGCGACTTCCCGTGCGAGCTGATCGATGCGCTGCAGATAGGCCGGGATGTCGAGATGTGGATTTACGCTCAAGCCGATGGTTAGCGCCGCATAACCGAGATCGACCGCCTCTTCCGGACGATCGACCGCGGCGCGAAACTCGCGATAAAGATCCTGCGCCAATTCCTTGCCCTTTAGCGCGGCTCGGCGATGACATCCACCAGGTAAGGCAGCTTTTTTTCTTTTACGTATTTGACGCCCCGTTCAACGGCGGGACGCAAGTCGGCCGGGTTCCGCACCGGCCCTTCACCGCTAACGCCAAAGGAGCGCGCCATGGTGGCGAAATCAATCGCCGGATCATCGACGTGAGTGCCGATACCGGCATTTTCCACGGGGCGTTTACGGAATTTCGCAACTTCGAGACCGTGCTCTTCGGAGTTGTAGTAACTCTGATTATTGTGCATCACCATGAGCAACGGAATGCGGTGCTTCGCCGCAGTCCAAAGCGCGCTGGAAGTCATCAACATGTCGCCGTCGGACTGAATCGCGACTGCGAGCTTGCCGCTATCCTTGAGCGCCAAAGCCGCACCGATGGACGCACCGGGACCGTAGCCCAAACCCGCGCCGCCGCTACCGCCGAGAGATTGGTTGGGTTTCGTGAAATCCCACAACCGGCGGGTCCAGCCGTTCGAAGTTCCATTGACCAGGACCCAGTCTTCACGCTTCACTGCTTCGCCGATTTCCAATCCCAACCATGCCGTAGAAATTTCTTTTTGCGATCCTTTGGCCTCGGCATCGGCGCGCCACTTCGCGCGACGGGCCTTGTGTTTTTCGGCGAGCTCTTTCCGGCGCGTTTCAAAAGCGGTTTTCTTCTTATCATCATTGCCGAGCAGTTCGCGGCACAGGCGCGTCAACTCCGGCACCGCGACCGCGGTATCCGCACTCATCGGAACATCGACGGGCTGCAACGCTTGGTAATCGTTCGCCCACGAATGAACCAACATGTCATTCATCGAAATGCTGGCAATTTTGACCGACGGCGAAGTCACGTACTCGCAGTTGCGCGTCTGCTTGCTGACGGTCGTCAGCGAGCCGAACAAGTCGGGTACATCGAGAGCTAAAATAAAGTCTGCCCGTTGGAGAATTTCACGGGCGCCATCAGTCACGTCTAAGGAATGCGTCGATGGGAAGTTGCAGCGCCCCCCTTTGTCGATCACTGGAACCGCGAGCAGTTCCGCGAGCTCGATCAACGCCGGCACAGTTTTGGGATTGCGCCCAAGGGTATCGGCGATGATCAACGGAGTCTGCGCATTGA
>DATIEH010000113.1:0-11486 GCA_035455905.1 Binatia bacterium
GGTTTGGATTGAAATAACGCAAGTTGGCCGCCTAAACCGCGATCAACCTCCATCGGCCGACCACTCGACTAGTCAAAGCTTGAACGGGCCCGCAACCGCACCCCAATTAGCAGCGTGCGAGACACCGAACGAAATTAAAAACAATTAAGGTTGCGCCGGATTTATCGACTCTGAGGCGCAACTTTCGGTCCGTCCACCTCACTGTTTTTCCAAGCGACATACTCTTCGGCGCGTTCTCTCGCCTTTGGCCCCGAAAAGAGCGCAATATATTCTTCACCTCGACTCTCATTGTCGATTGCCAAAGCGAGAAACTCACCTTTCTTGTCTTCCGACTCACGAACTTCATACATCATAAATTCAGTGTAATCTTCTGAATCGATTTTGTTAGAGGGCAGTGAAATTTTCTTCAATCTAGAACTCTTGGTGTGCAGTTCGACACAAAACCCTTGAATCGGCCCTGTGGACGCGTCTAGAGTCGAACTATGTCACTATCCCGATTCCTGCCTCCAGATCGCGCTTGTTAAAAACCATCCTCAAGTTATTTGGCGAGGGAATCCGCCCACGCTGCTCCGGTAGCGACGTACCTTTCGCCAAGAGCAGAAGCCAAATGCTGGCAACTGCTAGCAGCCATCATGTCTTCGAGAATGTTAGGGTGTTACGAAAACTCTATGCTTGTCTGGTTGGCACTACGAAGGTTCTTAGGAACACTTACGCCGCAGTGGGGATATATCGTTGCAGCGCGCCCCGGATGGCCGATATCCCGATGGGCTTGTGCAGAATCTCTTCGGCACCCGCCTTAAGCGCTGCTGTGGTCTGAGAGCCCTGGGAAAGAGCCGTGCAAATCACGATGGGAATATCCTTGGTCGGTGGTTTAGCTTTCAGGAGTGCTGTTGCCTCATCTCCGCTCATTCGAGGCATCAAAAGATCCATAAATATCAAGTCCGGCTGCCGCTGGCATGCTTGATCTACAGCCTCGACACCATCCACTGCTTCAAGCACCGAGTAACCGAGTTTCTCAGCGATCATGACCAGCAATTCACGACAACCTGTATCATCATCTACGATGAGTACTTTCTTTTGGCTGCCCATGGTGCTGACACAGTGCAGCACCAATGCCATCGATGACCCATCACACCGCATATACCGCTCCGGTACAGTTTCGTGATTTCCAGTCATCTCTTGGCAATCCTCGGAACTACCGGCTGCCTGCGTAAATTCAAAAACCGTTCACTTTTGGCATCCGCCTTTAGTCGGGCCGCGTCTTACGTGCACTTCCGCAGCGCGACTGAACGACCTACCCCCTCCGAAGGCCCAGCGCCCCTTGGACGTAGAAGTCTCTATTGGGACAGACAAAGAGCCTAAAAGCAGCGCCCGAAAGAAAATCGCGGCTATTGTTGACTCCGTGACGGTCTCCATTTACCTTCAGTCATTCCCCACAAAAGTCCGGAGGGCGGAGACTTTGTTGTCGCGGTTGAAGAGAAGGCTGATCGCACCGGTCGCTGAGGTGCTGCGACGAAAACCGCTGCAACCCCGTTCCGTCCGTATTCACCTGGTCATTCTTGTTCTCGCCGCGGTGCTGCCGCTAGTCGTACTCGCGGCGCTGCTGTTCTGGCGCGATGTGCAGTTGCGCCACGACGCAGTAGAGCGTGGCATGCGCAACACCGCGCGCGCCTTGTCGCTTGCCGTGGATCGCGAGGTCGGAAGCGTTCTGGCAGTGGCTCAAACGCTCGCCGCTTGTCCCGACATCGATGCCCGAGACTTCAAGTCCTTTTATCACCTGAGCGCCATGGCAGCGGAAACACTCAAAGGCGGATGGGTGGTGTTATTTGACCCTACCGGCCAAATGATCATAAACACGCGCGAGCCCTTCGGTGTGCCATTGCCGAATCCGTTGCAAGACAGCAATGGGAGCCCAGCAAACAAGCAGGATAATCTCCCCATAGGCAACCAAGCAATCAAAACCGTACTCCAAACGAGCCGGCCCCTTTTCTCAGATTTATTCATTGGACTCGTCTCTAAGCTCCCATTGCTGTCAGTCACGGTTCCCGTTGTTAGGGACGGGAAAGTCATTTACGCGCTCAGTATCGCGATGACTACCGATCATCTGAACGACTTGCTGCGTCAACAGAGACTTCCACCCGGTTGGATGGCGGTTCTGGTCGACCGGAAAGGGACGATCACTGCGCGCACTGCCGCTCCTGAGAAGTTCGTCGGGCTCTCCACATCGCAACGCTTGATTAACCGTCTCTCCCAGTCGGACACTGGATGGGATGCCGGTTCGACCCGAGATGGAATCGAAGTCTACTCTTCCTTTGCTCGCTCCCACTTGACCGGTTGGGCAACCGTTCTTGGAGCGCCACGCGCCGCCATCGACGCGCCGATGAATGACTCAGTTGCCATCCTAATCGGAGGCGCGGCACTCCTGTCATTTCTCGCGCTCGGCGCCGCGTTGGTATTTGGCAGCCGAATATCCGGGCCGATATCGCGGCTGGCACAATCTGCCGATGCCATACAGCGAGGGGAAAAAATCGACCTCCAAAAATCGGTGGTAGCAGAAGTCGAGCAATTGCATCGAGCTCTCTTGGAAGCCAACGCTGCAGCACGAATGGCCGACGCCGAGCGCGAACGAAGGCTGGTGGACGACGCGAAACGAGCCGAGGCGGACAAGGCGCAAGAGGCGCTACGCGAAAGCGAAGAGCGATTTCGCCTCATGGCGAATTCAGCTCCGGTGATGATCTGGGTCAGCGGCACGGATAAGCGTTGCACCTGGTTCAACAATAAATGGCTGGAGTTCGTGGGGAGATGCATGGAACAGGAAATCGGCGACGGTTGGCTCGACAACGTTCATCCCGACGATAGGAACCGAACAATTCAAACGTACGCCAATTCATTCGATGCCCGCGAGCCGTTCTCGATGGAGTACCGTTTACGCCGCGCAGACGGCGAATATCGCTGGATCCTGGACGACGGTGTTCCTCGCCATCAAGCGAATGGCGAATTTCTCGGTTACATCGGTTCGGTGTTTGATTTGACGGAACGAAAGAAAGCCGAGGAGGATCTCAAGCGTTTTGCCGAAGAGCTGGAAAGTCGAGTCGCCGAACGCACCGAGGAATTACAGGCCGCCAATGCGGCTTTGCTGCGCGACATAGAAGAGCGAAAAAAGCTCGAAGCACAGCTCGTGCAATCTCAAAAAATGGAGAGTATCGGGACCCTTGCCGGCGGAATCGCTCACGATTTTAATAATATTTTGAACATCATCAGCGGCTATATCTTTCTTCTTACCGAGTCGGGCGGGCAAAGGGAACAGGTGGAGGAGAGCATCAAAGTCATCAATGAAACCGTGCAGCGTGGCTCGGCGCTTGTTCAACAGCTCCTTACCCTTGGCCAAAAAAGCCGCGGCGCCCGCTATCTGCTGCTCAATATCAATACTCTGGCGGAAGGTTTATTGAAAATTGTCAAAGAGACCTTTCAAAAAACTATCGAATTGAGTTTTTCCTTGGATCCGAATGTTCCGGCGATTTTGGGGGATAAGACTCAAATCGAACAGGTGCTATTGAATATCTTCGTGAATGCCCGAGACGCGATGCCCGACGGAGGAACCCTCATTCTAAAGACCTGTTCAGTGGATGGAGCAAGTCTGCAGCTTGGCCCAGCTACGGCTGGACCGTATGTCTGTTTGGAAGTGATCGACAGCGGAATTGGTATGGATGAAAGTACACGCAACCGAATCTTCGAGCCATTCTTCAGTACTAAGGAGACGAGCCAAAGAGCCGGTTTGGGCCTGTCGGTTGTCTATGGGATCGTTAAAAACCACCAGGGTTATATCGACGTAGAGAGCCAGCCGGGCTGTGGCACTGCTTTTCGTATATACATTCCCGCCGCGCTGGCCAGCGATTTTGTTATCGAGGAGAGAGCACCCGAGGACGGCTCCTGCGCCGATGGATTTTCGGAACAGGCCACAATCCTCGTGATCGAGGATGAATCGGCGGCTTTGAGCGTTCTAAGCAAGGTGCTCTCCAGCCGCGGATACAAGATTTTGACCGCGTCAGACGGCGAAAGCGCGGTCGAGATTTTTAGCCAATACACTGAATTAATCGACATTGTCCTGCTCGATATGGGCCTGCCGAAAATGTCCGGAAAGGATGTGCTCATCAGAATCAAGGGTCTAAAGCCGAGCATTAAAATCGTCGTCGCGAGCGGTTATTTTGAAGCCGATCTCCAAGCCGATATCGCTCAAGACGATGTTGCAGCTTACATACAGAAACCGTACATGATCGACAATGTCATCGAAATCCTTCGACGAGTAATCCCACACCCGTCCTAATCAGCAGCGTCTGTAGCCCACAGAAGCCTTTTCAAAACGCACGGGCGCGATTGCGTCTAGGCTCAGCCCACCTTCCGGCTCACGGTAATCTTGGTTCACACTCCCATGTGAAAAATCATGGCGGAACTATAGGCAAGCGCGCAGGATTTGTCGGAGCTTAAATAGGAAATTGTCAGCTATCCGACAACTCTGTTGAAGGGTGCTACTGCTCTATGTACAATTAGTCAGTGGCCTAGCAATGGAATATCGCCGTGATTTAGATGGCCAGACATGGCATTTCTGCCGCAATTGCTCCCAGTGGCCGAGGGACAGCTACAATATTATTCGCGCCGACACCGTTCCCACTCATCTCGAACTCTGCAATCAATGCATTGCGCTGAAGCAGCAAGACGACTGCGAGCGAACTGGCTGACGGTTTCGCTGATCACTTGAAATCGGATTTTCTCGTCAGTGCCAGCGCTGTCACTGGTTCCTAGCATTTTGCGTTGAGGACTGCTGGAAGTCACGCAACACCGACGTCAAATCAAGTGTCCGGAGCGTGCCGACAGCGACTTCCCACCGGCCATCGGCGCATAACGCTTGCATACCGGCATCCTCGTACGCTTGAACGATGGCTTCGAGGCACGCCTCTCGGATACGTTTGACTAGATCTTCAAGGTTCATAACGCTCCCCAACAGGTGCAATAGTCGAATTCTGGTGACGAGAAATTTTATTCATCCTAAAACTCTGTGCGAAAGGCGCCATTCTGCCACAGATCAGCTCTCGATCATGATGCCTGGATCGACCGTTCTGACCAGCTAATTTTTGGTCAATCCTATTATTGCATAAGAAATTATGCTGCGCATTGCGGACCTTACAATCTGCGAGCTGATTTATTCCACGGCTCCTTGTAAAAACCACTTGCGCTTGATGCCGTCGTAATAGAGCCATAGGAGATCGCCGTTGCGGGTTTCGGCGTAGTAGTACTCGCGCTGGATTTCGCGATTCCACCAGCCGCCGCAAAAAATATAGGGACCGGCGAGCTTGTCAACGGCGCCGTATTTCGCGCCCAAAAGCCAGCCGTCTTCATGCGGCCGAAGCGGCGCGCCGTCGAGAGTCCTGGGTTTTGTCCGAACCCGACGGATTAAAGTTTTGACGGTACTCGGCTTCGGTTTGGGGGATTTTACACGATCGAGAGGCTCCCAGATAAATCGCGCTTCGGGAAGATGGCCGTCGTTGAGTTGGGCACAGACTACGCTTTCATCTCCGAATTCGGCGCGCACGCGGGCCAGCGCTCGGTTTGCCGCTTCGAGATCGCGGCGCGGTCCTTCGACTTGACCTAAAACGGAGCGTTCAAACAAAGAAAGCTGCTCGAGCGTGGCGGCGCATGATTCGACTGTCAATTCGATTTCGACAACACCGCCGTCGAGCTGAAGGGACTCCAGACGTAGGCGAATGAGATCGGCTATCTGGACGGCATCGAGTGTCGGCGCCGCGGGACGCAGCGATTCTCTGATCCGACCGCCATGATCGATCACAAAAGAAATCCATAACGTGACCAGTGCTTGATGGCGCTTTGCCAGGACCGCGAGCAGCGGATAGAGTGATCGTTTTATGACAAACAAAAGCCGTGTGGCATCATCTTCCGGATCATCGAGAATATATTTTTGCGCGAGCGGTTCTTCCGGCGATTTGGGTTCCAGCGGCATCCAGAGATCGTCGGCGGCCATACGATAAACCCGGTGGGCTTCCTTGCCGAACCGCTCCCGAACTCCGCCAGACGGAAGCAAAAGTAGATCACCGACGGTTTTGATTCCGAGCTTGAGGAGCGCGTCGCGAAACTCCGGTTCGATATTCAATCGCTGCAGCGGAGCTTTGCGTGCAGCCGTCCGTTCCGCCGCCGGATCGTGAAAGACAGTAGCGCCTCTTTTCGCTTTGGCGATGGCATACGTGCCAAAGCGCGTGAAACCGACCGCAAGATTCACCGCAAATCCTCGCCTGCGCAAATTCTGGTAAATCGCATGAGCCCATTGCTGCGGAGAACCATAGAGCCGTTGCAGGCCGGCGCCATTGAGCCAAAAAACTCCCGGCTCTTCATTCGCTGGTTCTACTTCCGGAGTAAAACGCATGAGCGTCTTGACCAATTCACCACCAGCTTTGTCGATCTCCGCGGGCAAGACTTGACCGGCGCGAAGCGTAGCAGCGAGGGAAAATGCTGCCGCATAACGCAAGCCGGGAAGCACTCCTTGCCGGCGGGCTTTTTCATTGACCCAAAGCAGCAATCCTTGCGGTTTATCTTGATCAACGACCGCTGCCGGATAAGCACGCCATTCCGGATGGCGGTGGAGCAGCAACTGAAGCGGAAAAGCCGGCAGGTCAACACAACCCAGCCGGACCGTTGTACACGACTTCATGATTCCACGTAGGACCGCGCCGTTTATCTTTTAAAACGCGCAAAGCGCATGTGAAGTGATTCTGCGTCACGCGTCTTTTTTGGGCGTGAGCGCGGAGCGAAACCAATGAGCCCAAAGAAAACGCCGCGCGATGTTTTTTCGTGAGACAAAGGACCGCAGTGTGATGACGATGCGCAAGACCGGTCAAGCGGGTCTGCAAAGGCATCGCAATATCGGCGGCGCCGAGATCAAGCACTATTAGACCGAAACCGCCGGAGCGCAAAAGTTTCTCGCCAGCGCGCGCGATGCAGGTCGTATTGGTCAAGCGAACCACCACCAAAGCGGCTAAATCAATGCCGTTTTGAGCGGCATCAGGCGGGTAGAAACAATCTTCCATCGAAGTCACCCAGCCCACCGGATCGCCGCGTCGCTGCGCCTCGTCAATCAAACTGAACGTTAATGTCAACGCCGCCGATGCCCAAGCGCTCGAAATCTCGATAAATCGACCAGCGACTTGATCAAGTCGCCATGGGCTCTTTGACGGGGAGAGGAACTGCAGGTCGGGAGCGGACGAAAGAACCATAGATCATACCTACCGTTCATTGTTCAGCGGTTGAAGCCATTCCGAAAGAGGGCTGAGCGCCTAATCATTCATGCTTTTTAATTTTCATCTATTAAATTTAATAATCGCTATAAGTATTTGCAAAACTAGCATCTATTTAATTCTAAATCCTCTTTAATAGTTGTTCACATCCTCGTGTCAAATTGGCACTCTTTTATACTGAAAATATATTCAGTATGCAAGCATGCTGAGCAACACGGACACAGTTGCTCGCAAAGAAATCACTTAAATGTTTATGGCTTGAGGGGCTTAAACGATTTGAACAACAACCACGCTAAACCCGCATTACACTTTTTTTCGTTGGTGCGCGAGGTAGTCGACTAGAAGATATTCTCCGAGTCGATCGGGACGGGTGTAAAAGGCTCGACCTTTATTGATGCGGGTGAGATCGTCGACGAAGCCGCGCAAGACCGGGCTGTCGTCGAGCATGAAGGTGTTGATCGTGATGCCTTTGCGCGTGATGCGCTCAACTTCTCTCAAAGTTTCTTCCGCGGCGCGTTGGCTGATGCCGCCGAAGCTCAACGGCCACTCGCAGTAAAGCCTTCCCTGACGGCAATAGGCGGTTGGCTGACCGTCAGTGATCACGATCATTTGTTGATTGGCGCTAGGCTTTTTTCCAAGCATTTCGGTGGCCAGGTGCAAACCATCTTGCAGATTGGTAAACGGATCGCCCATATTCCAGGTTGCCTGAGGCAAATCCTTGGCTTTGAGCTCAACGGCACGGGTAAAAAATCCGACGATGCCAAAATAATCGCGCGGGTGAAGCGAACGAACCAAGCTCTCCATCGCCAACGCGACTTTTTTCGCCGCGGCAAAACGCCCTTCCCAGCTCATCGACCAGCTCATATCCAAGAGCAACACGGTCGCCGCGCGCGTGTTGTATTCCGATTCGTAAACCGCGAAATCGCCCGGATTGATCCGCACCGGCACGCCGCCGCCGTGCAGCAGCGCGTTTTTGAGCGTCTGAATCATGTTGATGTGCATGGTATCGCCCTGCACATAGGGACGGCTGGTTTCGAGAACCAACTCATGAGTGCCGCGGTTGCGTGTTGCATGCCGTCCCATGCCGTCGCGTCGAAGCTGGCGGTAAATATCACGTAATGCAAGATGGCCGACCCGCCGGACGCCTTTTGGCGTCAATTCAAAACGATCGCCTTGTTCGAGGACATAACCGCCCTCTTCAAGGAGCGATTGCATGCGCATCACCCCTTCAAAATCTTGTTTCGGATCGCCGCCCAGCAGTCGTTCCAATAACTCCTTATCGACATCTTTGAGTTGCATGCTCGAAAGCTGCGATTCGAGCTTGCGAAGATCTTCCATACGTTCCATCAACTCTTGCGACTGCTGGAACTGCATCGGCGTCTGGCCGCGAAAAAGACTTCCTTCGCGGCGCAGCCAATTTTCGAGCTTGCGGATCTGATCAAGCTGCATCACGAGCTGCTGAAATTCTTTTTCCGCTTGTGAGTTTTCGAAGCGGTAGGAGGTGAGCTTCTCGATAGCTTCACTGGTTTTGCCCGGAAGGTCGTTGAGGAACTGCTTCTTGTCCTGAACATCGTTCCCCGACTGATCCATTTCCTGAAGCGTCTCTTGCTCCTGTTCAACCACCGACTCGAGCTGCTGCTGCACTTCGTCGATCGCGGACTGTAGCCGATACTCGTCGTAGAGTTTGCGCATCTCGCGCGCTACTTGCGAGAGCAGATCCTCAAGACCTTTGTTCTGCTTCTCGCCTTGTTTCATGCCCTTCTGCATCAGCCGACGCATGGCCTGTTGCAGATCTCCGGTGTCGTTCATGTAGTCGTTCAACTGATCGAAGACGGAGTCCGAATCCAGGGAGTCGCTCGAGCGAGCGTTCCAGCGGCTATAGCGGATATGAACCATGAAAAACCGAGGCGCGAGTAGCGAGTCGATTATTTGCCGTAAGTGACCCGACCGCCCTCCATCTCTTTGTTGAGCTTTTGATGCAAGTGGAGTCCTTCGAGGACAAATTCCGTCGCCGAAGCCATCAAAGTCGGCGACTCTGAAATCCCGAGTGTTTTGATCGCCTCCTTCAAACCGGGAATTTCCTTAATGCCTTCCAGATAATCTTGCGACGGCATCTGATCGGAAACTTCGACACCCCAGCCGGAATTGAAATATTCAACGACCTTCTGCAGCGAGTTCAAGCTGAAATATTGATCGAAGACTTTGATAATCGAGCGGTTGACCAATTTTTCGACGAGCTCGTCTTCCTTTTTGTCTTCGCCGACGTATTCCATCTCGATTTTCCCAGCGGTGGACGCCATCAGGGAATGCAAATCGCTGACGCGCGGTACGATGTCGTTTTCTTTGCAGCGCAAGGCCCGCTTCTCGGCATTGCTGATCAAACTTTCGTAATTGTTGATCGTGACCCGCACGCTGACCCCGGAGGACTGGTTAATCTCGTTGGACTTGCGCGCTTCGAACGTGAGGTGACCGAGAATCTCTTTCATAAATCGGGGCACTTCAACCTTACGGCTGCGCCGGTTACTGGGTGCTGCTTCCTGCTCCATGATGTCGAGCTCGTCCTCAATTTTCTTTGGATAATGGGTGCGAATCTGTACGTCGAATCGGTCTTTGAGTGGGGTAATGATTCGTCCGCGGCTGGTGTAATCCTCGGGGTTGGCGCTCGCGACAATCACGACGTCCAGCGGAAGACGAATTTTGTAGCCTTTGATCTGAACGTCTTTTTCTTCCATTAGGTTGAACAAGCCCACTTGGACCTTTTCGGTCAGATCGGGCAGCTCGTTGATCGCGAAAATTCCGCGGTTAGTACGCGGCACCAAACCATAATGGATGGTTTCTTCGTCGGCCAAATAGCGCCCTTCGGCCACTTTGATCGGGTCGATCTCGCCCACGAGATCGGCGATCGAGACGTCCGGTGTCGCGAGCTTCTCCCCATATCGATGGTCACGATCGATCCACTGAAGCGGCAGAGCGTCACCCAACTCCGCAGCCTTGTTGCGGCAGGCACGGCAAATCGGACTGAATGGATTGTCGTTGATCTCGCAGCCGTGAACGATCGGGATGCGCTCGTCGAGAAGACTCAGCAAGCCGCGAATGACACGCGACTTTCCCTGTCCCCGTTCACCCAGGAACACCATGTGGTGGCCCGCAAGAATAGCGTTTTCTATCTCGGGAATGACGGTCTCATCGTAACCGACGATGCCGGGAAGTATGCGTTGGCCATTTTCTAAATGGCGCACCAGATTCTTTCGCATTTCCTCCCGCACCGGCAGAACTGACACGCCGCTTTTTTTGAGTTCGCCTAATGTTTTTGCCTCGCTCACTGAGTGTGGCCCCCCATTCAAATTTTTCTCGTTGAATACGGCATCTACGGTTTTTCGACGATTCCGCTGTTTCCAGTTAGAGTAGCATGTTGCAGGCTGCGGATTAACCTCCCAAGACCTGAAACATTGGCTTCAGACGATCATAGCCGTCGAGCAAGTGCTGCGGCATCACGCGAGTCTCCGCCACCACGGGCATAAAATTGCTATCTCCCTCCCAGCGTGGCACAACGTGCCAATGCAAGTGGTCAGCGATCCCCGCGCCGGCGCATTTGCCTAGATTCATTCCGAGGTTCATTCCATCAGGATTTAGAGCCTGACGAATGATCTCGATGGATCGCTGGAGCAGCTCGTTGAGGTCGGTAAATTGTCGTGCGGATAATTGGGTTGGATCGCTTTCGTGACGTTTCGGCGCGAGCAACAGGTGCCCGTTGTTATACGGGTACTTGTTCAACATGACAGTGGAATGTTCCGTTTGCGCCAGGACCAAGGCGGCTCGTAGATCGGCTTGCCGATGGAGCGTACAGAAAATACACGCTTCCGCTTTGGCGCCCTGATCGATATACGTCATTCGCCAGGGCGCCCAGATCTGCTTCACTCATCATCTCCGTCTTCGTTCGGATCATAGGGCTTGCCGTCTACTCGCAAGCGTAATTCCTTGCCGACTTTGAAGAAAGGCACTTTTTTGGCGGCGACGGAAACCAAGGCGCCGCTTTTGGGATTGCGTCCTTGCCGGGCGCGCCGGTGCTTGACGACAAAACTGCCAAAGCCACGGATCTCGATACGGTCGCCTTGCGCCAACGCTTCTACCATCGAATCGAAGATTGCGTTGATGATCACTTCCGAGTCTCGCCGCGACAAATGA
>DATIEH010000114.1:0-3459 GCA_035455905.1 Binatia bacterium
CGGCCCGCCCCATTTTGCAAAAGGGAGCTATTGGGGGATTTCTCGGCGTTGGTCCCGACTCGCTGCGGCTCATTTTATGCGCGGTGTTGTACCGAGTCTTACATGAATTACTCCGTGGTAAATCTCCTCATTCCGCCCTCCTGCGAGTGCTCGATCGCATGGAGAGCAGCAGAACCAACGCGGATACAATCGTCATTCCCCATGCGAACCAATCCCCGAAGCGCACGTAGTAGGTCTCGTCATTTAGAATATCGACTTCAGCGGGCATTGCTGCGGTCGTAAACATCGGCAACGTCTGCACCACTTCGCCTTTGGCGTTCACCAGCGATGTGACACCGGTGTTGGTGACCCGCAGCAAAGTTCGCCGAGTTTCAATGGCGCGCGAACGCGCAAGCGCCAGGTGTTGCCAGGGCCCCACCGATCGACCATACCAGGCGTCGTTGGTGAGATTGACAAGCAAATTAGCGTGAGTTTCGCTGACAAACTTGCGCGCCAGATCCGGCATCAGGTCTTCGTAACAGATCAGCGGCGCAACCCTGATGTTTGGAGAAAGCTGAAAAGCAATTGGCCCCTGCCCGGGCGTAAAGCCATCGGCGAATGGGATTCCGGGAACGAGAGACAAAATCTTTGAGAACGGCAAATACTCGCCGAAGGCGAGTAAGACTTGCTTGTGATATCGCGCGAGAATCCTTCCCCGAGCGTCAGTAAAAAATGCGGTGTTGAAAGCCTTCATGCCGGGACGGCCGAGGATACCGCTAAAACTTTTCGCGCCGAATATAAAATAGCTTTGCGGCGATTTGAACGACGGCATAAATTCTGGCGGCAAGACCGGCAAATTCTCCGGCACCATAAATTCGATGGCCGATTCCGGCCAAATCACTAGCGCAGGCGAATCCAACGAATCGGTGATTCTCCGGTGCCGGTCGAGATTTCTCTGCGCTAAAGTCGGATCCCACTTGAGATCGATATCGACATTGCCCTGTACGGCTCCCGTCGCGAGCTTTGGCGCGCCGGCCATTTCCTGTTCGACAGTTCTGAGCCTTTCAAACCCGTACACGAGCGACAGGATGATCGCGAGAGTAGAGCAGGCAAGCGGTAACGAGGTCCCTGGCTCCGCCAGACGGCGCGTCGATACAAACTTGTAAACCGCCGCGTTAAACCATAGGACGACGAAGCTTGCGCCGTAGGGTCCGACGAGATCGGCGCTCTGAATAAACCAGGAAAACCCGACCTGAGAGTTCGCGACGTGCCACGGAAAGAGCAGCGGAAACAGAAACTCGATTGCCACCCAAAACATAGGCGGAAAGAGGCACACCGGCCCCCATCCGCCGGTCCGAATGAATAAGGCGAGGAGCGCCCCTTCAATGCCCTGCAAAGCAGCATAAATAATGAATACGATGACGCTTACGCCATAGGGAAATCCGCCGAAAGCGCTAATCGTATAAACCAGCCAATAAAAACCGATCAGGTGTGCGGCTGTGCCCATGATCCAGCCGTAAAATGTCGCCCAGCGCCAGCTACGGGCGTGCTTCACCGTCCAGAAAAGCGGCACAAAAGAGAACCAGGCAATTAGAAACAGTCTGGGGTCGAGAAACGGCGCCGCCAATAGCCCGGCGGACAATAACGCAAGCAGCATCTGAGATATTATCACAGGAGATTCGGCCGGCTCGTTGTGAATTACCGCAAAGCGGTGGGACTTAAACTGTCGGGATCGAAGTCGTACGCGAGCTCGAGAAATTGCACAATGATTCGGGCGGTGACACCCCAGACATCCCAGCCGTTCACATAAAAATGATAACTCGGATGGCCGCCCGGCGAGAGCTGAGCGTCGCGGACAAAATTGGCTTGCGCCATCAATGAGCTGATTGGCACCGAAGCAACGTCTGTCGTCTCGGCGGGATCGAGGCGAAATTCACAGCGCTCTGGAATCACGCCGACAATCGGCGTGACCACCAAGCCATAGCCCGCTGTAAACTCATCCAGCCGCCCGAGCACTCGCACGCACTCCGGCCCGATGCCGATCTCCTCGTAGCATTCGCGCAACGCCGTTTCCGTCGCGTCGGCATCGCGCGGGTCGACTCGTCCGCCGGGAAAAGCGATTTGACCTTTGTGAGTGGGCAAATGATCGGCGCGTCGGGTAAGAACAAGATATTCACCGTCCGAGCGCTCCTGAATTGGTATGAGCACCGCCGCGGGCTTGTGGCCATTCCCGGAGATCGTTTTTGGCGTGCGCGAATTTAGGGCTTTGGTGATTCGCTGCGACAGCATGGTCCCGTGAAAACTTTCTGGGTTGTGTGATATGAACTTCTAATCAAATCTAGCCAATCATCATGGAAAACACTAGCATCATGAAAGACCGTGATATTCACTCGGTAATCCGCATTTTGCGCCGCCAAGCACCATCTTGGCAAACTCCCATCGTAACTTTGATGGCGGAAACCTACCGGAGTCCATTTCGCGTGCTGATCTCTTGCATTCTCAGTCTGCGCACCCAGGATTCCACCACCGCAAAGGCGTCCCATCGGCTCTTCGCCTTGGCGGACACGCCGGAAGCGATATCGAAACTGAGCGCAAAAAAAATCGAGAAACTGATCTATCCGGTAGGCTTTTATAAGACCAAGGCGAAAGCGATTCGCCACATATGCCGCACACTCCTCGAAGAGTACGATGGAAAAGTTCCGGACGAAATCGATGAGCTCCTCAAGCTGAACGGAGTCGGCCGCAAAACCGCCAATCTCGTCGTGACCCTTGGGTACAACAAACCGGGGATCTGCGTCGACACTCACGTCCATCGAATTTCCAATCGCTGGGGCTACGTAAAGACAAAAACGCCAGAGCAGACGGAAATCGCGCTTCGCGCGAAACTTCCCAAGCCATACTGGATCGAATACAACGATCTGCTCGTGAGCTTCGGCCAGCACCTTTGCCGGCCAATCTCGCCGCTTTGTAGCCAGTGTCCGGTGAAAAGGTTTTGTTCCCAAATAAACGTCACGGTGAGGCGATGATCATGGCGCAAAAAATTCCGCCTGGACATTTTACCAAAAATATCGAACCGCTCGGCTATCATGATTTGAACGGCAAGCCGGCCTTCAAGCTGGCGCTGCAGGAAGTGAATCGCCGCTGGTATCTTTACGTCGCGCACCTTTGGCATCGGGGTTGGAGCGTGCTCGAAGTCACGGACCCCCCCGAACCACAGCTCTGTAATTTTATTCCCGGGCCTGAAAATACCTGGACAATTCAGGTTCAGGTGGCGGACGGCAAAATGATCACGGCTCTGGAGCGAATTGCGCCCGGTTGGGGCGGCGCCGACGGCCAAGCATTTGCCGAAGGATTCTTCATTTTTGATGTAAGCGCACCGACTGAGCCGAAACGACTCGGCCATTTCGAAACCGGCAGCACGGGAACCCATCGGAATTTTTTCGACGGCGGTCATCTCGTCCATGCTGCCGCGGGTGCCCC
>DATIEH010000115.1:0-2381 GCA_035455905.1 Binatia bacterium
TGCTGGGTCGGCCATCGTTGGTTCCTCCTCCAATATCTCTACCCTCGAATACTCTCTAGAAAGTCCGCTAAAGTAGCCACCGTGGCCAAATGGTCGATAACATGAAGCGAGACTCGATGGGCTTCGTCAGAAAAAGCCGCACAGCAATCCCCCAGAACGATGACGCGAAAGTCGGCGTCGGCCGCATGTCTCGCAGCCGCCTCGACGACAAATTCGGTGGCCACGCCCATTAAGACGACCGTGTCGATTTCTCGGCTCCGCAACATGCTCTCGAGAGCTGTTCCAAAAAAAGGGTTCATGCGCGGCTTTCGGATCACGGGCTCCTCTCCCACGGGCTTAACCTCATCGACAATTTCTAAAAGCTCGGCCACATCCACGCCGGGGGCCGTTAAAATAGGGATTCTGACCGTCTGCAAAAACTTATTCTTCGCTGAATAGAAAGCGGGCTGGTGATCGATGACGATGTGGATGACGAGAATTCCGGCTCTCCTCGTAGCCTCCAGCACGGATTTAGCCGCCTGCCCCACATTGCGCTCCCTGAACATCGCGCTGCGCCTTACGGGACCCTTTTGGATGTCCATCGAGAGCACCGCCGTCTTAGTACGGTCAAGATTTAGATTTGCCATCAATCCGCTTTCTCGCTCAGTGCTAATCGAGATTGATCAGTGAAACATGCCAATTTCGTTCCCTGCACTCGCTGATCAGTTCTATACTCCATAAAATCCGGAAGTGAAAGGTTAACCGGCTAAGCAGGGACTCATCACTCGTATGCTTTCGTGCAAAAGCTCCAAAGTGAATTGCGATGGTTCAGCTGATCACGACGAAAGCCGTTCGAGAGATTGCCGCACCGTCGGTCGTTTCCCTGATTCGACATCTTCTCTCCTGCGATCCGTGAAAGGTCGTCAGTTTTTTGTTCGCGCTCGCGAGCACGGTTACTTGCTCGCAATATTGATCAAGCTTGATCGCCGGAAACGCCCATAGCGCGACGCTGTCCGTCAAGGAGTCAACATAGGCTCTTGCGCCGCGACACCCTAGGCCCAGAGCTGCGTTTCCATGATTGAGCACGTGAGGAATAACAGCGCAAGCGGGACGGCCCATCGCCAATGGTGCGCCACGGTCGACTCGCCCGACCGCCTCGCTGATAATAAGTCCCTGTCGGGCGTGAGCGAACACAAGGACGACGTCGGGTTCGATGGGAAAGTCGGAAAGAGGACCGTAGACGACGTGTCGCCCCTCACGCCCGCCGCGAACGGGACGGCGTATCTGAAAATCCCTCTGAATGTGTTCTGAGCCTCTTACCTGTCAATCTTCGAGCAGGAGTCTTACAAGAAAAAGAAGGCCAATACCGAGCAGGAACGACAAAAAGTGCACGACATTAAGGCGGGCGTTTTCTTCATGCTTGATCTCAGGAATCAAGTCGGCGGCGGCGATATAGATGAAGTTGCCGGCGGCGAACGGCAGGAGAAAAGTCACGTCTAAGGTAAAAGAGGCGGCGTAAGCGACAATGCCGCCGACCAGGAAAGTCAGGGCGGAAAGCAGGTTGTAGAGCAGCGCCGGGCGTTTTTTCCATCCGCCGTGGATAAGGATGCCAAAGTCTCCGAGCTCTTGCGGCACTTCATGGGCAGCAGCGGCGAGCCACGTGCTGATGCCGACTCTCAAATCAATCAGAAAAGCTCCAGCTACGGCGAGACCGCCGATAAAATTATGCACTCCGTCGGCGATCAGAATTAAATAAGTCAACGGCCGGTGCTCGCTCGGCGCCCTATGGCAATGGTGCCAATGAAGGAATTGCTCTAAACCCAAGAAAAGAGTGAATCCAATCAAAATCCAGACGTAGATCGACAAATGATTGCCGAGCTTGTCCACCGAGGCCGGGATCATATGGAATAGAGCGCCTCCGAGGAGCGTTCCTGCAGCGAGCGCAACCAGAGGCAAAAGCAACTTCTTGAGAGTTTCTTCTCTAAGGAAAAGGGTGAGACTGCCGACGAGTGCGATGGCGCTCATCAGCATTCCGCTAAAAAAAATCCAAAGAAATGTAGCCATCGTGTTTTGTTCCTTGCGATTAGATCTGTCCAGTGCAAGGCTGCAGGCTGCGCAAGCGAGTATCTCGCACGCTGATTTTTGCCAAGTACTTGGCGTTCTCGACGCAGTGCATCACCGCCTCCGAGCTTCGCGATGGGATAAGCCGCCAACTCTCCGGCACTCATCGCCACTGCCACGAAATATCGCGTTTAGTGTCCGGCAAAACGCCCGGTGCCTACACCGACCTCTAAGCCATGCCCTTGGAACGGCAATAAAGCGCGGACGGCAAGCACTTCCGAAAGATACGCCGGGCGCTGCGCTCAAACCAGCCGTCATACTGTGAATAGTGAGTAACAAAC
>DATIEH010000116.1:0-8002 GCA_035455905.1 Binatia bacterium
TCGCCAGACGAACCGTAATGAAAATCTCCCTCATTCTGAAAGGGGGATTTGTCGCACAAGGAATTGAATCGACTCTCAGACATTTGAACGCACGCTCAGAGCAGAGCTCGTCGGAGTAAACATGGAATATCGAACCATTGGCAAAACCGGCTTGAAAGTTTCCGAGATCGGCTTCGGCTGCGGCAATAATGCCGTGTTAATGGTGCAGGCACCCTATGAAAATCAACTCGAAGCGGTGCGCCGTGCGCTCGATTGCGGCATCAATTTTTTCGATACCGCGTATGCGTACGGCCTCGGTAAATCCGAAGAAAACCTTGGGCGGATTCTTAAACAGTTGGGGGTCACCCCCGTGATCTCGACGAAGATCCGTCTCGAGGCGGACTGTGTAACCGATATTAAAGCAGCCACGATTCAGGCTGTGGAAGCCGGACTGAGTCGACTCGGCCGCGAGAGAGTCGATTTCGTGCAGCTCCACACGCGCGTCACGACTGCGCGCTCTCTCGGCAAGCGGTTTAGTCTGACTCCTGCCGATGTACTTGCCGCCAATGGCGTGATCGCTGGGTTCAAAACGATGCGTGACCGGGGCAAAGTGGGCTTTTTCGGTTTTAGCGGCCTCGGCGATCCGGACGCGCTGCTTGAGTTGGTGGATAGCGGCGAATTTCACGGCTTTCAGTGCTACTACAATTTGCTCAACCCGAGCGCCGGAAACCCAGTGCCATCGTCGTTCAGCGCGCTCGACTATCGGCGCATTCTGGATCGCGCCGCAGCCAATGGCATGGGAGCTTTTGTCATCCGCGTTCTGGCGGCAGGCGCTCTCACGGCGGATCCCAGCGCCGGAGGCGGAGGAAGCGGGCAGACATTATCGCCAGGATCGGATTATGCGGTCGACCTCAAACGAGCGGAAAAGGTGAAAGCGGCGCTCGGAGTGAAGGGCAAAGAGTTGACTCAAGCGGCGATCCGTTTTGCATTGATCAATCCAAACGTCTCGACCGTGCTCGTGGGGTTTTCCAAAACGAGCCACATCGATGATGCCGTTGCCTGTTCCGGAGCGCCGGGCTTTTCTAAAGATCAGATGACCAACATGCAAAAACTTTGGCAATCGGATTTTAGCCTGGCCGAATGAGGAATTTTCTGATGGCGCTTTTCTTCCATTCCGACGATGTCGATCAACTGATTTCGTTCAAAGAAGCAGTCGAAATCACCGAGAGCGCGCTGCGCGATTTGCTTTCGCCACGCGGGGTCAACGCGCCGCGGAAGCGGCTCAACCTGCACCGCGATATCGCGGAAGGTAGCTTCGATACGGTGTTGAATGTCTATGCTGGTGGATCGGCGAGCTATGGGGCAATCGGCGCGCAAGTCGCGCTGCATCGAAAAGCGATCGTCGGTAGCACTCAAAAGCGGCCGCCGTTCAATCCCGATCAAACCGAACTGGCGCTGATTTATGATAGCGATACCGGCTCATTGCTCGCAGTCATGGCACACCGGCCGCGCGATTTCACCGGGGTCGCTGATTTGCGCACGCCGGCAGCGAGCTTGGCGGGCTTAGATTTGTTTGCCCGCAAAGATGCGCGGCGCGTCGGTATCTACGGGTCGGGCCAACAGGCTTGGGCAACTTTTGCGGGGCTCTGCCGCCTGCGCACGATCGAATGCGCGAAGGTCTTCAGTCCGACGCCGGCTCATCGAGAAGGCTTCGCGAAAAAAATCAGCGCCAAGACCGGCGTGCCGGTCAAGGCCGTCGATGCGCCTGAGATGGCGGCCAAGGATGTCGACATCATTCTGTGCATGACCAATACGAACGTTCCGGTGATCGACGGCGGATGGTTGGAAGAGGGGCAGTACATCATTTCTGTCATCGGCAGCAACATCGAGCTGGTCAAGAGCGGCAATCTCGCCGCACCGCGCCGGGAGATCGATGACGCGACGCTCCGGCGCTGCGATTTCGTTGTCGCTTTATCCAAAGCTCAGGCGATCGATTCGCAGCAGGGCGATATCTACTGGCCGATACAAAATGGCGTGATCACGTGGGAAAAAGTTGTCGAGATTGCCGATGTGCTTTCCGGGAGGGCCAAGGGGCGCACGGACGACAAGCAAATTATTGTTTACAAAAACCAAGGCGGCCAAGGAATTATCGACATCGCGCTAGCGAAAAAATGCTATGAGCTCGCGAAAGACCATCATAAAGGTTATGAGCTTCGCATCGAGCCGCGGCTCAACTGGTGGGTGCAGGGCGGTCGCACGGAAACCTGGTAAGCCGTGGTATTTAGCCGAGGTCTTATGTTGTCGATGAGAGAGCGTCGGGAGGAAAAATGACGAAAACAATTGCGGCGATATTTTTATTGCTTCTCCATGGCACTGTTTCCGCTCAAACTCCGTCGTTTCAAGGAAAAACGATAACCATTGTCGTTGGTACGGTAGCGGGCGATCTTTATGATCTTTACGCCCGCGCCATCGGCCTGTTTATGGGTAGGTACTTGCCGGGCAACCCGAATATGATTGTGCAGAACATGCCGGGCGCCGGTCACATGATCGCCGCAAATTATGTCTACACCGTGGCGAAGCCGGACGGCTTGACCCTGGGAGCGATCAATGCGGGTCTTTATTTTGAGCAATTGATCGGACGTCCGCAGGTGAAATTCGATTGGACGAAGTTCACCTGGGTCGGTAACGCCACCAAGTCGCCGCAGGTGCTTTACATGCGCGCCGATACGCCGTTCAAGAGCGTTGAAGATGTGCGCAGCGCCAAAGAGGCGCCAAAATGCGGTACCACCGGGATGAGCAACATGGGATATTTCGTGCCGAAACTCTTGGAAGAAACGGTTGGCGCGAAGTTCAACGTGATTGCCGGGTATCAAGGTGGAAACGAAATCGATCTTGCGGTGGAAAGAGGCGAAATCGTGTGCCGTTCACTGAGCTCGGAGGCGTATTTCTCGCGCGAGCCGTTTCATACCTGGCGTAAGCAGGGGTTTACCCGCGAGCTGGTTCAAGGCGGCCGAAGCCGAGATGAAAAGTTGCCCAACACGCCGACGCTTTTTGAGCTGATGGACAAATACAAAACGCCCGAGGCCGGGCGGCGGCTGGCTACCGCGCTGCTGGCTTCCGGCGAGTTTCATCGTCCCTACCTCGCGCCGCCGCAGATGCGCCCGGAGCTGGTGAAGAGCATTCGCGAGGCTTTCAACAAAACCATGAAAGATCCCGATTTTCTCGCAGAGACCAAACGAAAGAAGCTCGATATGAACCCGACCACGGGTGAAGAAGTGGAAGCGCTGGCGAAAGACGTAATGTCCCAGCCGAAAGAGGTGATCGAAAAACTGAAGAAAATGATGGGGAGCTAAGAAGGGAGGGATTAAAGGAGATTTTTCCTCTCGAGTGTCGTGGAACTAAATGCATTCTTTAACTCGTTCGGTCGTCATACGGGGGATGTATAATCTGTGGAATTCGTTTAGCCCGCGATTTATGCAAAGTTTCCGACGGCGGGATTGGTGAAACTCCGAACGAGGCAAACAGTTAGCGCTTGTACGATTCGTTGCCCCAGATCTCTTTCAAAAAGCCGCTCTTTTCGAGATTGTTCACAAAGCTGTTGTCGTAGATTTCTTCCGGTTTTTTTCGGATCGGAGCGCCCTCTTCACGGGCGAGCGCAACGGTTTCGGCGACCGCCTTTCCGGGGACTACCATGGTGCGGTCGAGGATGTCCCTGGCGTAAGTGTCGTAGGCGGACTGCAACGCTTCGGGATCCTTGGTGCGCATGGCTTTGCCAATAGACGCTTTGGCTTTGTCGGGATTTTTTTCGACGAAGTAGATAATTTCGGCGAAGGCCGCGACCATGCGCTGAACGATGTCGGGACGCTCACGCAGCATTTTGTAACTGGTATGAAGCGAGCTGTAGATGAACGGGATATTCAGATCGATCAGCCGGTACATAATATTGTAGCCTTCGTTCTTGGCGCGGACATCGAGTGGCGGTGTGATAATGACGCCGTGAACGATGCCGGCCGCCATCGCTTGATAGCGTTCGCCTTGACTGCCGCCAATGGGCCTGATGGTTACTGCCTCGGGCGCCAAACCCAACTTTTTCACGACCGCGCGTGAAAGCCGATCGCTCAAATCACCCGCGCGCGCAATTCCCAGCGATTTACCCTTAAGATCTTCGGGCCGTTTGATCTCTTTGCGGGTAACCAAGACGTACGGGAGTTTCACCAGCGGAGATGCCACGATTTTCGCCTCAAGCCCAGCCGCCAAGCCAGGAATGAGGGCGTCGGAAGCGCAATAGGTGAACTGCACTTCATCGGTTGCGAGCGCGGTCAGATTCTGCGCGCTGCCACGGATGAAAACGTTCTCGAGCTTGATGGCGTATTTATCGAACAGCCCGTAATCCAGCGCGGTGTAAAGGTGCACGAAGCCGCCGGAAACGGCACAGGTGGAAATGCGCATGGAGAGCGTCTTTTCACCGGGCTTGGGGAGGTAGGGATTGGCTACAGCGGCGGTCTCGGCTAGAAAAACCAGCCAGACGATAATTGCCGATTTCATGCCGCGGAACTTATGACGTACGTCGATCGATTGTAAAGGTCGCGGATTATTGTTGTAGTCCACGGAAAATCCCTCCTGACCTCCCTTTTTACAGGAATGTCATGTCCAGATGAAAGACTCACGCAAGGTGCGTACATTCGGGCTAGTCAGTAAAATATTACCGCCGGTAATTTTCGCTACCCCACAGCTCCTTCAGAAAGCCGCTCTTTTCCAAATTAATGACGAAGCTGTTGTCGTAAAGCTCTTCGGGTTTCTTTCTGATGATCGTGCCGCTGTCGCGGGCGATCTCCACGGCTTCGCTGATCGACTTTCCCGGTACCATCATCGTGCGGTCGACGATTTCTTTCGCGTATACGTTGTACGAAGATTGCAGCGCCTCTTCATCTTTTATTCGCATTGCTTTCGCGATGGCGGCTTTCGCCTTGTCTGGATTTTTTTCGACGAAGTAGACGGTCTCGGCGAGCGCGGCGACCATACGCTGCACGGTTTCGGGACGTTCCCGGAGCATTCGATAATTGGTGATGAGCGAGCTGTAAATAAACGGGATATCGAGATCGACCAGCCGATAGATCACATTGAAACCGTCGCTCCTGGCGCGTGCGTCCAACGGCGGTGTGACGAGAATGGCCTGAACGACGTTGCCGACCATGGCTTGGTAGCGTTCCTGCTGGCTGCCGCCGATCGGATGAATCGTCACGTCGTCGGCGGTCAGGCCAAATTTTCTCACAACCTGGCGCGACAACCGCGCGCTCAAGTCGCCTGGCCGCGTGACGCCGATCGATTTCCCTTTCAAGTCTTCGGGCCGGCGGATTTCCTTGCGTACGACCATCACGTAGGGGAGTTTGACCAGCGGCGAAGCAACGAACTTGGCGTCCACGCCGGCGGCCAGACCGGGCAAGCTGCCGTCGGCCGCACCGTAATTGAACTGCACTTGATCGTTTGCCAGCGCGGCGAGGGCCGGCGATTGGCCGCGGATATAGACGTGCTCGCACTTGAGGCCGTACTTCTCGAAAATTCCGTTTTCCAGTCCGGTGTATAGATGTACGAAGCCGCCGGTCACCGCCGAAGTCGCGACGCGCAGCATGATTGGTGGCTCACCCGCTCGCGGCAAAAAGGGATTTGCAAACACGCTGCCCTGGAAAGCCAGCAGGAATGCCATGATTGTCCATTTCCTCATGGAACGGAAATCTATTCCAAAAGTCGGTGCTGTGTAAATATGACCGGCGCGGATTATTCTTGACGCTTGTCGCTGAGGTTACTATTTTGAGCCCGGTCCGAGGAGGAGATTATGATAGGGACGGGATCCCGCAAAGGCATTTGGCTAGGTGTAATGACCATTTTATTGGTGAGTCTTGGGAATCAGCGCGGAGGTAACGCGCAGAGTCAAAAAATACGGATTTCGCTATCCAGCCGAAGCAACACCAACACATCATACTATGTGGCGCAGGCCAAAGGGTTTTTCAAAGAGGAAGGTTTGGAGGTGGAGTTCATTCAAATCAATCCGCGGCTCGGCGCCATGGCCGTACTGAACGGCGACGTAACTTTCACCACCTCTTTTGTCAGCACGTTTCGCGGCATTGTGCAGGGATTGCCGATGAAGACGGTGCTCGTGCTGCTCAAAAAGGGTGTTTACTATTTGATGGTCCGCCCGGAGGTCATCAAAGACATTCAGGATCTTAAGGGAAAAAAGCTCGGAGTGACGGCGGTGAACGGCGGCGATCATATCATCGGCCGCGAGCTCCTGCGTATGAAAGGCGTGGACCCGAATCTGGTGCAGGCGATTGCCGTCGGCGATCCGTCGCTGAGATTTCAAGCCGTGATCACCGGTGCGGTGCAGGCTGTTTCCGTGCCTCCGCCGTACGATTTGACGCTGCAAAAGATGGGTCTCAAGGCGATCTCCGGGCCACCCGAGATTGGCGTGCCGTCATCGGGTTTGTTCGCGTCCGACAAACTTATCAAAGAAAACCCGCAGATTCTCCGGCGAACCATAAGAGCCGCACTCCGAGCCAATCGCTTTATCGATGAAAACCGAGAAGAAACGATACGCATCATGACCAAGTTCGTTCCGCAGACGGCGGAAATCGCTGCCCGATCGTATGACGTCGAACTGAAGGCGCTCGCGCGCGACGGTCAAATGACCGACAGCGAAATTGAATTTCAAATGGAGCGGCTCGCCGACAAAAAGCGGCCGCTCGACGAGGTCCGTGATTTCTCGTTTGCACGGGCGGTATTCAAAGAGTTGGAAGCCGGGAAATAACTTCGCCACCGGCGAATAATTCTCTCACGCGACAGGGGAGAGCAAAGACACTTCTCGTTATTGAGGCGATCGCAGCGACTCCGAAGACGGAGTGGCATTACGCTTGCGCCCGCGCCATCCGCGGACACTGAGCCCGAGTAGCATTAATCCCGTCGTCAACCAGCCGGCGGCGATCTTCAGTTCGGGATTGGTGAAGACGTTATCGTGCGTGAACACATCGAACCAGACAAACGCCGCACCGCTTAAAAAAACAATCGCCAGAAACAAAGCGGTGTAACGAACGAAGGGTTTCATTTAACTCGCATCAAATGGATGGCTCCCCGGCAGCTATTCGGAGAGCTTTTTCACCCTTTCGATGACCTCTTTCGGCTGATTCATCACTTCCCGAATTTGTGTTTCCACTTCTTCGCCCGGTAGAGTCGAGAGGTCGAGCTTGGTTTTCTTCGCTTCCTCCACCACTTCGGGTTCTTTGAATGCTTTCAAGTAGGCATCTCGTAAGATTTTGATGCGATCTCCTGGAATTCCCGGGGTCGCGATCATCGGTCGCCCTAGAGTTGCCGAGACCAGCATCACTTTAGCGACATTGCGGCTGAGTTCCGGCGTTTTCTTTTTGTCCATGAGCTCGAGCAAGGTCGGCGCGTCCGGCAGACGCGAATCCTTTTTGTTTCCGGTTTGAACCAGGTGGCGATCGAATCCATTCTTGTGCCAGGTGAAGTAAGGTTCCCGGGCAAAATGCGTTGTTATGCCGGTGCCGCGGCAGTGAATCTCGCCTTTCTCCAGGGCCAAATCGATTTCAACGCCGCCGGGATAACCGCGCACCTCTTGAAATTTCGCGCCGAGCGTCTCCTCGAGCACGTTATTGACGATGGTCGTTAAATCGGAGGTCCCGGTGGAGCCGCATTTGGGCGCTTCCTTCGCAGTCAACACGTCCTCGATAGACTTCCACGGCGCTTCCGCTCGCATGTATAGCAACAGATCGCGTTGATCGACGCTCCCGATCCAGGAGAATTTCGCCACATCGAAGGTCGCTTCCTTACGGCTCAAGAGTTGATCCAAGTATATGCCGCTCCCCGGCATGCCCAGAGTCGAGCCGTCCGGTTTCGCGATGCCGTATACATAATTGGTGGCGCTGAGAGATCCCGCGCCGGGCATGTTCTGCACGATGATGTTGGGATTGCCCGGTATGTGCTTGCCCATGTGGCGGGCGAGAATGCGCGCGTA
>DATIEH010000117.1:0-5771 GCA_035455905.1 Binatia bacterium
TGGTGCTGGTGGAAGGCGGTCGGCATGGCTATTTGCGCGAGATGCCGGAAAAAGGGCATCCGCCGATCCTAGATTTTCTGCGGCGGCATTAACGGTAGGGGTGATTCATGAATCGCCCCTACAAACTCTGGTCAGACGGAACTATGGATAAAAAAGAAATCATCGACAAGCAAAAAAAATATCTCTTTTCCTGCGTGTCGACTTACTACGATGAGCCGTTGGTCGTCGATCATGCCAGAGATCAATACGTCTATGACACCGACGGAAAGGAGTTTCTGGATTTTTTCGGCGGCATTTTGACCGTGAGCGTAGGCCATTGCAATGAGCAAGTGACTCAAGCGATCGATGCGCAAACCCATAAGCTGCAGCATATGTCGACACTCTACGCCAATGAGCCGCAAGTGGCGCTGGCGGAGAAACTCGCCCAGATTACGCCGGGGCGTTTGGAAAAATCTTTTTTTACCAATAGCGGCACCGAAGCGAACGAGACCGCCGTTTTGCTGGCGCAGCTTCATACGAAGTGCCAGGACGTTATTACGCTGCGACACGCCTATAGCGGTCGTTCCTATCTTGCCCTGAGCTTGTCGGCACAGTCGAGTTGGCGGCTCATGCCCAATGTCGTTCCGGGTGTTCATCACATCGCCAATGCCTACTGTTACCGATGTCCCTTCGGCTTGACCTATCCGAGCTGCGATCTGAAATGCGCCAAGGATGCCGAAGAAGCGATACAAACCATGACGTCCCAGGGGCGAGTCGCCGCGTTTCTCGCCGAGCCGATTCAAGGAGTCGGTGGTTTTATCGTGCCGCCGAAAGAATATTTCAAAGAAATCGTCGGAATCATTCGCAAATACGGCGGTCTGTTTATCAGCGATGAGGTGCAAACAGGCTGGGGCCGCACCGGCGGCAAAATGTTCGGCATCGAACATTGGGGCGTGGATCCCGATATCATGACGTTCGCGAAGGGAATGGCCAATGGCGTACCGATCGGCGCCACGATCGCCACTCCGGAGGTGGCTGACAGCATGAAAGGCAATACGATATCGACGTTCGGTGGCAATCCGGTAACTTGCACGGCTGCGAGCGCAACCATCCAGGTCATTGAAGAAAACAATTTAGTCGAGAACGCTCGCTTCATGGGTAGCCGATTGCGCGAGGGCCTGAATGGGTTAAAAGAGAAATACCCGGTGATTGGCGATGTCAGGGGTATGGGCTTGATGCAAGGTATGGAATTGGTCGGTGAAAAGAAAGTGCCTGACGCGGAAAGCGCGAAACGAGTAATGGAGCTGACCAAACGCAATGGCTTACTGGTCGGCAAGGGAGGTACCTACGGGAATGTGCTCCGGGTAGCACCCGCATTGAACGTCACTAAGGATCACATTGATCATGCGTTGAGCGTTTTGGATCAGTCGTTCAGCCAATTGGGGCAGTAGCCGCTGGCCGCGGCTTGGACCGACCGATTGTCTTGCCGGGTGATGGCCGCGCTTTCCTTTCTTGAGATCGAACCTGCATGAATACGCTGGGTCGCAGGCTTATTGGAGCGATTCCGGTTCTCCTCGGAATCTCTTTTCTGATTTTTTTGTTGATGCATATCGCGCCCGGCGATCCGGTTACTTTGCTGCTCGGGGATGACGCAACGCCCGCGGATATCGAGCGCACCCGCCATGAGTGGGGGTTGGATCAACCCTTAATCGTCCAGTATTACGATTTTGTGAACCGGGCCGTTCGAGGCGATTTCGGTAAGTCGCTCAAGTTCAATGAATCGGTGACGAAGCTAATTGCCGAGCGCTTGCCCGCTACCCTAGAGCTGGCATTTGCCAGCCTGTGCGTGGCGATCATGATCGCGGTCCCGCTGGGCGTTTACTCCGCGATCAAGCATGATTCGCTTTTCGATCATGCGGGCATGAGCATCGCGCTGATCGGTGTATCTTTGCCGAATTTCTGGCTCGGCATCATGCTGATTTATTTTCTCGGTGGGCAATTAAATCTTTTACCCGTGGCCGGCCGGATCGAGTACGGCGTTGAAGTCAAAACACTGACCGGGCTTTACCTTCTCGACAGCTTGCTCACGGCGAACTTCGCTGCTTTTTGGAACGTTCTGCAGCATCTGCTCATGCCGGCGTTCACCCTCGGATCCGCGCTGGCCGCGATCGTCACCCGGATCTCGCGTTCCAGCGTCCTCGAAGTCATGCGCCAGGACTATGTCACCACGGCACGCGCCAAGGGCCTGAGCGAGACAAACGTCATCTGGCGCCATATTCTACGCAACGCCCTGATCACGATCGTGACTATCCTCGGCCTGCAGTTGGGCGCGTTGCTGAGCGGTTCGGTGATTACGGAAACCGTATTTTCGTATCCGGGCATCGGCGATTTACTGATCCAGTCCATATCCGCGCGCGACTACAAACTTACGCAAGTGTTGATTTTGATGTTCGCGATCACCTATTTCGTGGTCAATCTGCTGATCGATCTGCTCTACAGCTGGATCGATCCGAGGATCAAGTTCTGATGTTCTCGCTGCGCTACCTTAAAGTGTGGGTCGGCGGGGCTATTTTGCTGCTGCTCTGCGTCTGCGGTGTTGCGGCTCCGCTATTGGCGCCGCGTGATCCTCAGGCGCAAACCCTCGAAGACCGATTGCGCCCGCCGCGCTGGAACGAGAACGGTTCGCCCGCTTACTTTCTTGGCACCGATAATCTCGGCCGCGACATGCTCAGTCGAATTATTTATGGATCACGCATATCTTTGATCGTCGGCGCCGCCACGGTGATTTTTGCCGGCCTGGTCGGTTGCACGCTCGGCGCTATTGCCGGTTATTTCGGCCGCGGCGCTGACGAAGTGGTAAGCAAGATTTCCGAAATTTTTTTAGCATTCCCTTTTTTGCTGATAGCGATTGCAATTATGGCTTTTCTCGGCCAGGGCGTCGGCAACCTGATCATGGCCCTGATGCTCAGCCGTTGGGTGCAGTATTGTCGGGTTGTACGCGGCGAAGTGCTTTCGCTCAAGCAACGTGATTTCATCACCGCAGCCAAAGCGCTTGGCGGCAGGGATTGGTACGTGCTGCTAAGGCATGTTCTACCGAATACCTTTGCGAGCGTCACCGTTATCGCAACCTTCGGCATGGCGATCGTGATCATCACGGAGGCGAGCTTGAGCTTTCTCGGCCTGGGCGTGCCGGTGCATATCCCGACCTGGGGCTCGATGCTGAGCGAAGGGCGAAGCTACATCAATCGGGCGCCGTGGTTGACGATTTTCCCCGGCCTGGCGATTTTCATTACGGTGTTCGGCATAAATTTGCTCGGCGACGGTCTGCGCGACATTTTTGATCCCAAGCTCCGGAGGCAGAGGTGAGCTTAAACTGAGGGCATGCGGTATCCGAGAAAGGCCGTGACCGAACACAGAACTCGACAGGAGATGTGAAGATGCGAACTCTCATCGATCGGCGAAGTTTTTTGAAAACCAGTGCGGCACTGGCCGTGAGTGCAGCCGCGGGCCGTTATGTGCAGCGAAATGCCTATGGGGCGTCGCTCGATCGAGTGACGATCTATCATACGAGCGTTGCCGATTCCATCAATCCGTACAACCACAGCTCGAGTCCCATTTACGGCCAATGGCAGCATGTCATGGAACCGCTCGTGGAGCTTGACTACAAGAAACAAGATTACGTCGGTGTTCTCGCCGAGTCATGGCAGTTTCAAGGAAACAAGTGGACGTTCAAGCTGAAGAAGAACATCAAGTTTCACAACGGCGCGCCGCTCACCTCGAAGGATGTGGCGTTTTCCATCGAGAAGATGCGCGATGAAAAGGGCGGCAGTTTGCAGGCGTCCAATTTCAAAGACGTCACCGAAGTGCAAACGCCGGACGATCTCACCGTCGTCTTCGTCACCAAACAGCCACTGGCGATTTTCCTTGATCGTTTGGAGAACCGCTTTATCTTGAGCAAAGTCGCCGGCGATAAATTCGGCGACAAACTGTACGACAACCCGATCGGCACCGGCCCCTATAAATTCGTAAGCTACCAGCGCGGCGGGAACATGGTCTTCACGCGCAACGACGAATACTGGGGCGGCAAGGCCGCGATCAAAGAAATCGTCTTTCGCAAAGTCACCGAAGACGCGGCGCGGCTAGCGGCGCTGGAATCCGGGCAGGCGGATTTCATCAACAATGTGCCGGATCATGAGGTGGCCCGATTACAGAAGCACCCGCGCATTCGCATCGATAAGATCGAAGGGCTCAGGATGTTTTTTCTGGCTTTCAACATGGCGTTCAAGCCGTGGGACAACAAGCTCGTGCGCCAGGCGGCCAACTACAGCATCGACGCGCCGGCGATCGTCAAGAATATTTTCGACGGCATCGGTTACCCGATCAATGGTCCGGTGGGCGCGAATGTGGTCGGCGCCGATCCGAAGCTTAAACGATATCCCTACGACCCACAAAAATCGAAGGAGCTATTGACTAAGGCCGGGTTTCCAAACGGCTGCGATATCCAGCTCTACTACTCCGCGGGTCGCTATCCAAAGGACCGTGAGGTTTGCCAGGTGGTTTCGGCGCAAATGGTCAAAGGCGGCTTTCGAGTCGAGCTGATTTCGCAGGAGTGGGCGTTGTTCTGGGATAAGCAGGGAGTCAACGGCGGGAAGCTGCCGTTCTACTACATCGGCCGCGGCTCGCTGACTGACGCCGATACGCTTTACGACCAATATTTTCGCACGGGCACGACGAAGCGGACGAATTACAGTAACCCGGATCTCGACAAGCTGGTCGAGGAACAGCAAAAGACTGCGGATCAGAAAAAAAGAATCGCGATTTTACAAAACGCCGGCAAGATGATCATGGAAGAAGCGCCCTTCATTCCGCTCTACAACCTGGCCGATATTTACGGCGTCGCGCGAAACCTAGTCTGGAAAATGCGTCCGGATGAAAAAGTTTTGGGCTGGGACATGTCGATCAAGTAAGAGATCGGGGAGACCGAGGTAAGGCAATTCGGAGCAAGAAAAACTCCTCACTTTCGCCCGGCGAGATTTTCGAAACGTGAAGCAGCATGGCGACGACTCCCTTTGACAAAGGGGAAATTGAAGGGGGATTTGTTTGATCGGGTAGACGACCGAAGTGGTGCGAAAATCCCCCTGCCCCCTTTAGTCGCCATCGAAGCATGAGCAAATTTGTGACGTACGCCGGTCGGCGGAAAATTCTACTGATCAGAATTGATTGGAGGCGGCCGTGAGCTCAACAATGCAAAGACTACCTCGGCGCGAGTTTTTAAAGCGGAGCGCCATGCTCGGAATCGGCGCCGCCCTCGGCGGCTCGTTGGTGAAAGCGAGCTACGCCGCCTCGAAGGAACGGCTGATGATTCTAAGCAGTATCGGCCTGGACACTCTCAATCCGTACGGCCACAGCTCCGGTCCTCAGTATGGGATCTGGCAACACATGATCGAGCCCTTGGTCGAGATCAATTATGCGCGCAAAGACTACTACGGCGTGCTCGCCGAGTCGTGGAAATTCGAAGGCAAACGCTGGGTTTTCAAGTTGCGCAAAAACGTTCGCTTTCACGACGGTGCGCTTTTTACCGCGCAGGACGTCATTTATTCGATCAACCGGATAAAGAATGACAAACAGAGCCTGCAAAAAGACAATTTTAGGGATTTGGTCGAAATGCAAGCCATCGACGATCATACCGTCGCTTTCGTGACCGAGGCGCCCAATGCGGTTTTTCTCGACCGACTCCAGAACCGCTTCATGCTCGGCAAAGCGGGCACGGAAGCGCAGGGCGGCGAGCCAAG
>DATIEH010000118.1:0-9457 GCA_035455905.1 Binatia bacterium
CGAAAAATTGTCGCTCTCAAAAATATCTTTTCGCACAAATCCTGCTCCCAGATGCGCCATTCCAAAGCTTACAGCGCAATTGACAGTCGATCAGCCGTCTTGATAACCTCGTCGCATTCTGCTCATTGGAGGAACAATGCCGATCGAAGTCATGGACATGCCAAAGATGGCACGAGAGGAAGGAAAACGAAAAGTAATCTTCAACACCAACCGTTTTCATGCATGGCTCCACGTGTACCCCAGGCCGGGAGACGCCGACGACATGCACTGCCATAATGCGGATCAGACGTTTTATGTCATCGAAGGCGAATGCACGATGCATTTCCCTGATGGTGGAAAGTCGGTCATGACGCCCGGTATGGTCGCGACCATCACCGGCGGTTCTTTTTACCAATTGGAAAATACCGGCAGCGGACCGATGGTGCTGATGGGAAATCGCTCCGGCCCATCGGAAGCGATTCAACACATCAACTACGAATTGCGCAAGGACATCAAAACTCTTTCACGTGAGGAGATGGAAAAGATCCGTCATCCTGGAAACGTTCGTGTCTCTAACTGAAACTACACATTCAAATCTAAGAAGCAAGACGAACAGGCTCCCTCGACTTTCCCAGCCAAGGCGCGAGATAACGCACAGCGAGGCCGAACAGAATCAACCCGCCTCCGGCAATCGTTGGAACTGAGGGGATCTCGCCAAACGCCAGCGCCACCCAAACCGGATTCAGCACAGGCTCGATCAGCGCAATGAGAGACGCTTCCTGCAGCGGAACTGACTGCAATCCTTTGGAGAATAAGAAGTATGGCAGCCCGAGCTGAACTGCGCCCATCACGGCAAGAATCGCGAGTTGATGTTGATCTAGCGACAACTGTGATTTCACAAAGAGCAACAGTAGTAGCCCGCAGCCGAGATTGTTGATCCATGTCAGATAAACCGGATTCACCGCCTGCGCATTACGCAAATTGACCATATATGCGGCAAACAGCACGCCGCTCGATAGTGCCAGCATCACCCCGCGCATTTCCGGTTGGCCAACACTCTCGACGGAAATGGCGCAGACACCAACCATGGCCAAAACCAGTGCGACGCTGTTGAGTCTGGAGATTTTCTCTCCCAGGACGAGCCGAGCGAAGAGAAATACGAAAATCGGCGCGGTGTACTGGAGTACGATCGCATTGGCAGCCGTGGTCAGCTTATTAGCGGCAACAAACGCGCTAATGGCTGCGGTGTAAGTGAGGACCGAGGCAAGAATCGGCCAGTTCAGCTGCCACTGGCTCCGCCTTAAAAAAGGGGTAAAGACCAAGCACGCGAAAAAGCTCCTGTAGAACACGATCGCGAGCGGAGGCACGTCGAGATGTTTGATAAATATGCCGGCCAAGCTCCAGAGAACCGCCGCTGAGAAAATCAGCCAATGTCCTCGGACACTGGGGTTAGTGGATTGCGGCATTGCTCGAGAGTAGCGCGTAACCGATGAACATTAAAAACAGCGTGCATTTGGCGCAATCAACGCTTAGCTCTTCGCAGGACAGACTGTTTCTCACAGTCGATTTAACGCAAGGAGCAAATCTTTTTCTTGTCAACGATTACCAGAAGAGATCTTAGACACGACAAAAAAAGAGGGGAGAGACATTTCTCTTACCCCCTTTCGTTCGTAGAATAAATGGAATTGCAGCTAGCTTTCTGGCACCACCGAGATCTTGAGTGGCACCGTGAGATCCGCCGCGAGACGGACCGGCACCTCGTAATCACCGGCGACTTTGATCGGTTCATCGAGATGAATTTTCCGCCGGTCGATATTCACCCCTTGCGCTTTCAGCGCCTTCTCGATTTGGATGTTAGTGACGGATCCAAAAAGCCTGCCCTCTTCCCCAACCTTCATCGCGATGACCAACGAAACCGACCCAAGCTGATCGGCGGCACCCTGTGCCTGACGCAGGACTTTTTGCTTTTGATCGGCCACGAGCTTTTTCTGGTGCTCGAAAGTCTTGAGATTCTTTTTGTTGGCAATTAACACCAGACCACGGGGCAAAAGATAGTTGCGCGCGTACCCGTCACGTACCCGCACGACTTCGCCGATCTTGCCAACATTGGCGATATCTTCCTTCAAAATCACTTCCATAGAGCCTCCAACTAGGACGCGTGCGACGTGAGTTTGTCCTTTCGGAGCCGACGGAAGTCGCCCCAAAGGTCGAACAAGCCCAGCCCGACGACCAACAACGTAAAGATTTGCTGAAAGACAATCAACACGTAGGTCAAACCGCGTAAAAACCGCGGCACTTTGTTCTTGGCGAAAAAAAATCCGATCACCGCAAGTCCTTGAGCAAAATAAAATGCGCCAATCACCAGCAGCAAGTTCACTGCGATGTTTCGGATCGAACTCAAACCCGGAATGAAGAGAATAAAACCGCAAGCGATCAGCGCCCATACCAGCTGTTCCGGAGCTTTCCATTCACGCAAAGACGCGAGCGAAAACCATTGTCCTCGACGCTCGGGGAAACGTCTAAGCAAATAGAGAATATTGACCAGTGCAATAAAGGCAAAGCTCAGAAAGACCAACGCAGGCAGAAGCTGAACGATTCGATCGATCATGAGCGGCATCTGTGTCTTCAGCAGGTCCAAACTATCCGGCGACAAACCCATGTTTTCTTGCATTCGGATGGCAGACATAACCTGTTCGGTCAATCCTCGGTGCACATCCTGTGACATCAGCTCCCATGAACCGTACGACTGAAGTGCAATGATTCCCGCGGTCGCTAGCATCACGGTGGCGATCACGACCACTAAATATTCGATGGCGCGAATCCGCCCGAGCAAACCTAGCAACAGACCCGCCAGCGCAGCGAATACGCCATACACCAGCGCCAGCTCTTTCGTCCCGAAAACAACAAAAAGCAAAATGGCGACGCACAGTACCCCGATGCCGCCGCTGATGCCATATTTGAGACCAAATAGCAGTATGGGCTGCGCCACGAAGGGGAAAGCGATCACACCGAGAGGCGGTAAGCTAATGCCACTGAGAAACAGCACCACACTAGAAGCCAAAGCGAGAGTGAATTTGCTGATGACTTCTAACTTCGCCATCGAAGTACCCCGGACCAAGGATTAGCTTTTCGCGGTGGTAAACGGTAGCAATGCGACACTGCGGGCTCGTTTGACGGCGGTGGTCAGCATACGCTGGTGACGAGCGCAATTGCCGGTGATCCGGCTGGGCGTCATCTTTCCCCGTTCCGTAATGAACTGGGAAATGACCCGCAGATCTTTGTAATCGATGGCGAGTGATTTATCCGCGCAAAATCGACATACCCGCCGGCGAAACATCGGCCGTCGCCGCGGCGGTCCTTTTTCGTCATCCGATCTCTCTCGTTGGGGTCTTGGACCCCGTTCCATTTGTGCCATTGTTAATCCCTCGCTAGTAATATTGACTGGATCCGACTTTTATAAACGATCATGATCGTTGGCAGGGTCCTGTGCAGTCGAGTTGCTCCGGCTCAAAAACTGCACCGTCGTAGCAATCACTTCGTATTTACTGCGTGTCTTACCTTCAGCGGTTTCCCAGCGTTTTTGACTGAGCCGGCCGTCCACCAGCACTTGAGCACCCTTTTGCAAAAAGCTCTTGCTGCGCTCGGCAACTTTGCCAAATGCGACGATATCAATAAAACAGACTTCTTCCTTGAGTTCGTCGTTCAAGCGGTAACGATGATGTACCGCAAGGGGAAACTCACAAACCGGCATTCCGGTCGGCGTGTAGCGAAGGTCGGGATCTCTGGTGAGGTTCCCGAGCAGGATCACCTTGTTGTACTCGCCCATGGGACGGTGCCCGTCGCCTCGAACTCTATGCTACCGGTTCGGTCTTTGTACCTTCGGCTTCGGAAGTCTGCCGAGCCTGATCCGCACTTCCCTTCACCCTCGCCGCGCTGGTGCCGGTATTTTCCTGGGCTCGAACGGTCAAATATCGGAGAATGCCGTCGGTTAGCTTGAGATTACGCTCTAATTCCTCGACCGCGCCGCCGGTGGCATTATACCTGAGTAAAACGTAATGGCCCTTGCTCTGTTTATCGATCCGATAGGCAAGGTCACGAATACCCCATTCGTCCACTTGGGCGAGAGTACCGTTTTGGCCCTCGATTACCTTTTTGAATCTCTCGACAAATTCCTTGATTCTTGTTCCCCGTTCCGGATGAACGACGAATAGGGTCTCATAAAGAGTCACGAATACCACCCTCCGTAATGAATTGTTTGGTCTAACATACGACCCAACGCAATACAACGCGGGCGAACCTAGCCGCGCGGCCGGTTGTAGAGAGCCATCGCTCGGTGAATTCCCTCTTTGACCAGGTAAATCGCCGATTCCGCCGCTTGGTCGACGATTTCGTCTATTGCTGCGCGCTCGGTTTCGCCGAAATTTTCGAGGACGTAATCGGCGGCATCGATGCTCTCAGGAGGCCGCCCGATTCCCAATCGAATCCGGGAAAACTCTGCCGTGCCAAGATATTCCACGATCGAGAGCATGCCACGGTGTCCACCGGCACTTCCCCGCGAGCGGATTCTTATCTGACCGAAAGGTAAATCCAGATCGTCGTAAATCACCACTAGGTTAGCTGCGTTAGTCTCGATTTCCGCGAGAAGGCAGCCGACCACTGACCCACTGCGATTCATGAAGGCTTGCGGCTGAGCCAGAACGACCGTTTCTTTCTCGCACCGCCCTTGCCCCAGAACCGAATCGCAGCGCTCTTCGTTCAAAACAATGCCGGTTTTTGCGGCCAGCCGATCAACTACCAAGAAACCTAGATTATGCCGCGTAAGCTCGTAGCGTTTGCCGGGGTTCCCCAGACCGACGATCAATTTCATCGGACCGCCCCGACATGTTAACTCAGGATTCGCTTTCCTTCGTCGGTTCGGTCACAACCGGCGCAGCTTCTGCGCCCTCAACCGGTGCAGCCGCAGCAACTGGCGCTTCCTCAACGGTCGGCGGCACCACCGAGACCAGAGCCAGATTAGACTCGTAAATCGCCGTAACGCCTTCGGGCATGCGCAGATCTTCGATGTGAACTGAATCACCGATGTCCAGTGCGCTTACGTCGACATCAAAGTAAGCTGGAATATCCATGGGCAAACACTCGACCTCGATTTCTCGAATGATCGGTTGAAGAATACCACCACGCACCACGCCCGCCGCCTTGCCCACGAAGTGTAGCGGCATATGAACGGCGATCTTTGCCGTGAGATCGACTTCGTAGAGATCAGCGTGAATCACGTCGCCGCTGATCGGATGATATTGCATGTCTTTGACGAGCGCGACTTTGTCGGCCAATGTGGCGGCGGCTGACTTTAAACGGACCAAATGCGAGCCTTCCAGTCCCGCGATGCGGCTGGAAAATTCACGTTTGTTGAATTCAAGCGCGACGGGCTGCATTTTTGGTCCATAGAGGATTCCCGGAATTTTGCCGTTGCGCAGCAGCCGTTTGGCATCACGTTTATTTTTCTTTTCGCGCGCGTCGGCGCTGATCTCAAGCGTTTCCAAGGAAAACTACCTCCTGCGACTTAGACGAATAACGAGCTGATCGACTCTTCTTCATGGGTGCGCCGAATTGCTTCTCCTAGCAAATGCGCCACCGAAAGTGTTTTAATCTTGCTGCAGCCCTGTGCCTGCGGCCCAAGCGGAATGGTATTGGTGACAATAAGTTCTTCGAGTGGCGATTCTTCGATGCGTCGGATCGCCGGTCCCGACAAAACGGCGTGAGTGCAGCAGCCGAGAATCTTTTTCGCGCCTTCTTTCTTGAGCGCTCCCGCCGCCATCGTCAATGTGCCCGCGGTATCGATCATGTCGTCCACTAGGATGGCCACTTGATCGGCCACCTCACCGATAATATTCATCTCGGCAACTACGTTCGGAGCCACTCGCCGTTTGTCGATGATGGCCAGCGATGCGTCGAGCCGGGTCGCAATGGCACGTGCCCGCTCCACACCGCCCGCATCGGGGGAGACAATCGTCACTTCATTATGGTTTAACCGCTTCTTTAAATATTCCAACAGCACAGGGGTGGCGTAAACATTATCCACCGGAATATCGAAAAACCCCTGGATCTGGCCGGAATGAAGATCCATCGTCAGCATGCGCGAGGCGCCGGCGGTCGTAATGAGATCGGCGACGAGCTTGGCGCTGATCGGTACACGTGGCACCACCTTGCGATCCTGACGCGCGTAGCCGTAATACGGCATCACCGCAGTAATCCGCATCGCTGACGCACGCTTGAACGCATCGAGCATCAGCAGCAGTTCCATTAAGTTGTTATTTCCGGGCGCCGACGTCGATTGCAAGACAAAAACATCCGCACCACGCACGTTTTCTCTGATTTCAACTTTGCTTTCGCCGTCGCTGAATGTATCGACGACCGCCTTTCCAAGCGGTACTTTGAGATACTGACTGATCTCCCCCGCGAGAGGTGGGTTGGAATTACCGGCGAATATCTTCAAATCCGCGTTCCGCTGTTCCATGTGTCCGAGTCCGCACTGTTTAATCAGTCCAAAATTTGCGCCGATTCACGCACGCACTCCGACTACGACGTAGCCGGGAAAACAGGAGCGCCGTTCCCCACGAAACGGCGCTCCTTCAGAGATACCAAATAATGCCGGGTTAAGCCAACAGAACGATTAAGTGGCTGGGCGGGAAGGATTCGAACCTTCGATACCGGATCCAAAGTCCGGGGCCTTACCGCTTGGCGACCGCCCATCGCACGAAACTCCTATCCCAGGAGTTCACTCGGTCGCGGATATCGGCTCACATATCGTCAAGCGCTTTTGGACTGCCGCCCTCGGCGAGAACCTTATGATATTCCGCGATGATTTTCTCTTCGATCATCCGCCGCGTTTCATTGTTGATCGGATGAGCGATGTCTTTGTAGGTTCCGTCCTTGCGCTTTTTACTGGGCATTGAGACAAAGTACCCAGTGGAGCCATGGATGATCTTCAGGTCCCGGATCACGAAACAATGGTCGAGGGTGATCGTGACATAAGCCTTTAGTTTATCTTCATCCACAGGAAAGACCCTAACCTCGGTAACCTGCATAGGGACCCCCAACTCGCTGCGATTACTATAGGCTTTTCCGACGGATCAACGATTCAGCACATGGACCAAATATGCTTGCACCCCTTCCTCATTCCGCAAACGGTCAAATGCTCTTTGTGCCAGTCCCTTGGAGCCAAAAACGCCGAATACAGAAGAGCCGCTACCCGACATTAAACCCCCTGCGGCTCCTTCGCGCAATAGCTTTTCCTTCAATAATCGAATTTTTGGATAGCTCTCGAGCGTGACGCTTTCCAGATCGTTGACGAGCAGATCGGTAAGTCGGTCAAACCGCTTCAAGGAAGTCGCAATGCTATTACCTGGGGTTGGCTTTGTCAACTTTTTGGGCAGTTTGTTGTATACCCAAGCCGTGCCGACTGGAAAGCCAGGATAAATAATTACCAGCCAAAAATGCACCAGCTCACGGACCGGGCGCAATCTTTCACCAATGCCGTAGGCGCGCGCAGGTCGCGCACGGATAAAGAACGGCACGTCAGCCCCAAGCCGTAACGCTAACCTCTCCAACCGAGCTGCCGATACGTTAAGCTTGAACAATCGATTAAGCCCGAGCAGAGTCGCCGCGGCATCCGTACTCCCTCCGCCCAAACCGGCGCCGAGCGGAATCCGCTTTTGAATGTGAATATGAATGCCTGTCGGGCGATCGACTTGTTTCAACAATAATTGTGCAGCGCGATAGGCAAGATTTTCCTTACCCGCCGGAACGGCGGGGTCGTCGCAATCTATCGTGATCCGCGCATTTGCCGGTTGCTGCCGTTTTGCCGGGACACGGCGGATTTCGATCACATCGTAGAGCGACACTGGAACAATCAATGTGTCGAGCAGGTGATAGCCGTCCGGACGCCTGCCCAGAACTCGCAAAAACAAATTGACTTTCGCGGGCGCTCGAATCTTCACGTGCCATTAGCTAACATGGTCGTAAACAATTTGCGAAACTAAACCATGATTGTAAACGACGACAAGCTACTCGATGTGGCGTGGCAGGCAGCAAGCGCGGCGGGTCAACTTATTCGGGAGAGCTGGCAAAAACCGAAATCCATCGAATATAAAGGCGCCATTGATTTGGTCACTTCGGTGGATCGCGAGAGTGAGCGGGTTATCGTCGCAACCATCCAAAGCCATTTTCCCGATCACTCGATTCTCGCCGAAGAGGAAACGATCGTTCGTGGTTCCGATGAGGAATGCCGCTGGATCATTGATCCGCTGGACGGCACGACCAACTTTGCGCACGGTTATCCCCAGTTCTGCATCTCCATAGCGTTCGAAAATCGCGCAACAGTGATAATGGGTCTGGTTTACGATCCAGTGCGCCAGGAATGCTTCAAAGCCGTGCGTGCCGGAGGTGCAACTCTGAACGACGCACCGATTCACACGTCATCAGTGGATCGCGTGGACAAGGCGCTTCTTGGAACCGGCTTTCCCTACGATCGCCGCGACTTTGCCGATGTCTACTTAGGTTATTTCAAAGGGTTCATGACGCGATCTCAGGGAGTTCGTCGCGGCGGTTCCGCTGCTCTCGATCTGTGTTATGTCGGGTCCGGCAGATTCGATGGATTTTGGGAAATGAAACTCAAACCGTGGGACGTCGCGGCCGGCGCATTGATCGTTATTGAAGCAGGAGGGGTCTTGAGCGATTTTTCCGGAAACGCCTTCAGCATCTATGGCCAGGAAACCCTTGCTTCCAATCGTCTAATTCACCGCGAAATGGTGGGAATCGTCAGCGCGGTCGCAAGAGAAACGCGCGTTGACTGAGTTGCACCCCGATGATAGAAAAAACTTTTCGAGCGCCCGTAGTGAAAAGGATATCACGAGGGTCTCCGGAACCCTAAGTACAGGTTCGATTCCTGTCGGGCGCGCCAATGTTTTCTCATACTTAGACACCTCACGCGAAAAGGTTTCGGCAAAGGTTCCGGTTTTCTGAACGACCGCGGGCAATTTCGCTTCTCAACATAAGCGCGTAAAAGCGCATCGCCGTCACTCCGAATATACTTCCCGTATCGAAGAGACGAACCTAACGGGGCAAAAAGGACCGCTGGTGAACCCCCATGAGCGCGAAAGACATCAGCACGCTGGTGTTGCTGCTGTTGGTTCTGCTGGTGGTGTTTTTTCTCTGGTTCGGCTCCCGTGGGCTCATAACCTTACCGACTTCTCTCCCCGGCGTGGTGGGCTAGATGTCCTGAGATGGAAATGGAACGCCCGGCGCTGAGTGTGTGCGAACATTTACCAACGATCAACTGCACTAGCGCCGACACTGATTCACCGCAAAGAATTGCCGGCTCTCAAGTGGGCAACCAGTGGCGCATTTTTAAGAAGAAGTTGTTTCAATTCGTGGGAACGTCTCGGAGGGACCTCAGAACAGATCGATCAGGTATCTCAGG
>DATIEH010000119.1:0-2239 GCA_035455905.1 Binatia bacterium
GAAGTTCTCTTCCTCATTAGCATCCCTTTATTGGGCGTTCAGAATAGTCTTCCTGAAGAAAGCCATCTGAACCCACCGACCGCAATGCGGCGACATTACGGTCGGTCCAATCGACGCAGAAATTAACCGGACGACCGGCGACAAGGGAGCCGTAACGGATGAGCCGTTCCAATGCCAGTTTCCCTGACCCTCTGGAAGGCTGCCGTACAGTTATTCGGCTCGGGCGAGATATGGAATGACCTCCGCGTGAGCGGCATCGAGTTTGGGTGGGGCTATTTCTTATCAGTTCTTGTCGGCGTCCCCTTCGGCATTGCCATCGGTTGGTATAAAAAATTCGCTTATATTTGCGACCCATTCGTGAACGCAATGAACGCGACCCCGCGGGTTGCCCTCCTACCGTTGGTTATAATCTGGTTGGGCATCGGCATTCTGTCCAAAGTGGGGATCATTTTTCTCGGCGCGGTCTTCCCGCTGATCATCAACACTCGCGACGGCGTCAAAACCACACCCGCGAACCTGCTCACAGCGGCGCGAAGCTTCGGCGCCTCGGAATGGCAGATTTTCAAGAGTGTGGTGATTCCGTCAACGGTGCCGTTTATACTCACCGGGCTCAGGTTGGCGATCGGACGGGCTTTGATCGGCGTTATGGTGGGAGAGCTCTATGCCGCCACGGCCGGCATCGGCTTTATGATCACGGTAGCCGGCGCGACTTTTCAGACCGATAAAGTTTTCGTCGGCGTGCTCATTTTCGCGATCAGCGGCATGTTCGCCACGGAAGTTGTCGACAGAGCCGAGAAAAAATTTGACAAGTGGCGCCCCAAGGTCGGATCCGAATAGGATGGATTTCTCACAGTGGCTGGCACCCAAACCGTCCTGCAGTGACACGAGGACAGCTTAGGTTCGCTGACTTAGGCTGTCCTCGATTCCGCCAGCGATGCGACGCTACCTCTTTCAAGATCCTACAAAAACGACAGAAACCATGCGCCCCTACTCAGGATCACATGATGAACCAAATTCCCGAGTAGCGCCAAACGGGTGTCGAGGGAAGGGCTCGAAAACACGTCCACCGGACTTTTCCGGGACGACCCGAAGCATGGAGCAACTCCAGATCACGTTTAACGAACGGGATTTTTATCAGCGCGAAAAAAATATGATCACCATGAATTTAGTCAAATCGTCGGTAAAAGCATGGAAAACTACGGCGGCGCGGCTGGCCCTTGTAACTGTCATGGCCGTGCAGTCGCTAGGAGCCGGCTGGGTACAGGAACCCATCCAACCGCGGATCGACGAGGAGTTCGGAAAGCAAGAAAAAATCTACCGCAGACGGGGTGCCGGGAGCTACACCACGAACCGAGGGCTCTCGAATTACGCGGAGCTTCTTCCCACCGGCTTCTGCGACGGGCTCGGCAAGCTCGGTGGCTCTGACCGATGGCTGGATATCGGCGCGGGCGAGGGGCAGGCCGTACTGGACTACTACGCACCACGAGACGATGCGACGTCTCCTGAAAAGTGCGGCGGATCCGGCGCCAAGGCGAGCGCGGTCGCGATCTCCATCGAGGATCGCCGGACGGAGAAGTGGAAACAGCAGGCCGCGATTCTCGGCGAGGATCGTATCCGGTATCTCTCCGGCAAGCGTCTCAGCCAATATTCAGCGGAGGAGCTTGGAAAATTTCAGATCATCACCGACGTGTACGGCGGCTTTACTTACACCGATAATTTGTCCCGATTCGTCGAAAAGGCGCTGGGCCTGCTGGAGATCGGCGGCACCTTTTACACAGTCTTGTCAAGCGTGCATCTGGAGAATGGCAAGGACAAACTCGGCACCTGGTATCGGACCGAGCTGGTGGATGAAGCGAGCCGCCCGGTAACCGTGTGCTCCTGGCTGAAGCAGAGCACCTGCACAAACGTCACTTGCGAGTCAAAGAGCGACTGGACCGAGCCGAGCGAGCTGATAACCATTCGCAAAGTTTGCAGCGGCGTGACCGTCCCGCGCACGAAGGTTGTGGAATACATAGCGGGGGCTCCTCCCGGCAGGCGATTCCAATTGGAGCCGTAGGGTGATGAAACCTGCGCGCAGTTTGGCCCAACCATTCCGAACGACTGCAGATCTCGCAGAATTTCGTTAGCTACCCGGCGTCGTCGCTAATGAAAAAAACGGAAGAAACATTCGTGCGGCTCGACCTGGCATAAAGAAAAAGAAACCAAAAACAAACAAGTCACGAAAAAATCACGACGCCGG
>DATIEH010000120.1:0-3708 GCA_035455905.1 Binatia bacterium
CTTATGCCGCCATTCCGTCCGACGCTGTGCGCATCGGCACGCGCTGTTTGCTGGATGGCCTTGGCCTATTCGTGGCTGGGGCCGAAGAACATTCGGTCGAGATTATCACCGATGAAGCCGAGCACACCGGCGGCAGGCCGGATGCATTCTTACTTCGGCGCGGCTCAACGAAAGTGCCAGCACCCGCTGCGGCTCGCGTACTCGGCACGGCGGGGCATGCTCACGACTGGGACGACAGTCAAGTGAGTCTCGACCCGGCGCATGTATACGGACTTTTGACGCATCCGACGATTCCGCCATTGACCAGCGCCCTCGTGCTTGCGCAGAAACTGGGTGGCATCGACGGCAAAACTTTCATCCTCGCTTTTCTCACTGGCTTCGAGGTCGAATGCAAAATCTCCGAGTGGATGCTACCGGAGCATTATCTTCGAGGAATGCATTCGAGCGGTACGGTGGGCACTTTTGGCGCGTACGCCAGCGCGGCCAAGTTGCTCGGGTTACGAGGCGATCAATTGCGCAGCGGTTTCGGTATCGCCGCTAGCTTGGCTGCCGGAATTCGCTGTAATTTTGGCACAATGACAAAGCCACTCCATGTAGGTCGTGCGGCAGAGAATGGCGTGACTGCTGCGCTGCTTGCAGCGCGCGGTTTTACCGCCGATCCGAACGCGCTGGATGGTCCGTGGGGCTTCTACGCGGTTCTCGGGGGCGGCGTGAGCGGCGAAAAAGTTTCGCAAGAATTCGGCAGAATCTGGAGCATCATCGATCCCGGCGTCTCGATCAAACCCTATCCGTGCGGCGTCCTCACACATCCGACAATCGACTTGATGCTCAAGCTCGTGACCGAAGCTGACGTGCAACCGGATGATATCGTGAGCGTCCGGGTTTATGCCGGAAGCAATATCTTGAATCCGATTCGCTATCCCATCGCCGCCAACCATTTGCAGGCCAAGTTTTCTCTCCCCGCCGCACTGGCGATGATCGCGCTCGCGCGCACAGCCGGTAAGCGAGAATTTTCCGATGGGTTCGTCGGTTCGCCTTCCATGCAGGCCATGCAAAAACGAATCGTCACCGAGTCCGACCCCGAGATCGAAAAGCTGGGTTTCGAAAAAATGCGTTCGCGCATAGCCATTGGACTCAAAAATGGTAACAAGCTCGAAGGCTGGGCCGACGAGCGCTACCGCGGCGGCCCCGAGAATCCGCTGACCGATGCCGAGCTGGAAGCGAAGGTGCGCTCTTGCTGCGGAGGCGTTTTGGAAGAGCCCTGCCAATCAAGCTTGATCGACACAGCGCGGTCGATCACGACGCTCTCGGACGTCACCCAATTGATGCTAATCATCAACGGCCTACCTGGAGCGGAAACAACCGGACGTAGCTCAAACGCGCAATAATGAAATGCTAACGAGGACCAATTTCGGAGCTTAAGAAAAAGATTTCTGCCTCGAAATACACGGCAGAAGGATTTTCCGCAGAGTCTATCCTGACCGAAGTCGAGCGCTCGAAGTGACAACTATACGAGACTTGCTTCATTCGGACGAAAAAGTTCGTAACCGACGGACCTCACTCGTCACCTAGATCTAAACAATCACTGTCGTTTATCGCTCATGAATCGCCGAAAATTTACTAGGCTCGTCCTCGCTACTGGTGCCGCTACGATGATGCCGTCCTTCAACGTTCTGCGGGCGCAGAGCAATAAATTGAAAATCGGCGTGCTACTGCCGAAAAGCGGGTTACAAGGCTTGATCGGTCAGTCGTGCCAAAAAGGCGCGGACCTGGCGCCGGCGGTGATTCGCGATTGGCTCGGAGTCGACATCGAGCTGATGAATGCGGATACGGAAACCAATATCGATACGGCGCGCACTCGAGCTGAGCGGTTGATCCAGGACGGCGCGCATTGCTTGGTGGGACCATTCGACTCCGGGGCGGCCGGCGCAATCGCGCAGGTCTGCGAGCAACATGGAATTCCTTTTGTCATCAATATCGCCGCCGCGCCGCAGATCACAGAGCAAGGCTACAAATTTGTTTTCCGCAATTTTCCCGTCGCCTCTGAGCTGGTCAAAAACGGTCTTACCTTAATCGATGATCTCTTCCGCACCACTAAGACCTCACCGCGCACAGCGGTGTTTATGCATGTAAACGACACGTTTGGCCAAGCCAATGCGAAAGCGATCGCCGCACTCGTGCCGCAGCTCAACTTATCCTTTCGGCTCGTCGAGACGATTTCTTATGATCCGGCGGCTAAAGATTTAACCGTCGAAATCACTAAAGCCAAAACGACAAAAGCGGACTTCCTGCTTCTCGTTTGCCGCCTGAACGACGCGATTATGCTGCGCCGTGAGATCGTTAAGCAGCGGTGGAACACGATGGGTATCGTGAGTCCTGGATCGCCGGGCATGTACGAAAGCCAGTTTTTTCAAACTCTAGGCAAGCTAGCTGACGGTTGTATTTCGAACGTGCCTTGGTTCGATCCGAAATCCTCTTTAACCAAGGCCGTCGAAGCTGCGTTCAAAAAACAAAATCCAAAGGATCAATTGCGCTATCATGCTCTGAACGTCGGCTATACGTTCGAGGCGATTCTAATCGTCGCCGATGCCTTCAAACGAGCAAAAGCAACTAACCCGGAACCGCTTACCGCAGCGATTCGCCAGACCGAAATTAAGAACCGCATGATGATCGGCGCACCGATCAAGTTTAATGACAAAGGCCAAGTCGAAGGCAATCTTTCCGCCTGCATTCAAAACCAGGGACAGAAGCCTGTTGTCGTGCTGCCTGTCGCCGCCGCTGAAGCCAAGCCGATTTTTCCCTGGGCGGAATACAGGAGCGCCTAGGCCGTTAACTTACGAGCAATGTTAGTAACAAGCGAACTTCTGCGTATCATTCTGAGGGAGCGAAGCATCCAAAATCTTCTCGTCGATACGAGATCCTTCGGCTTTGTCTCATCTATGAAAGTCTCGGCGTAGGGCGCTAAACCCAAGGATTCGATCGACCGATTATTGCAATGCCCTTTGATTTCCCCACTCTCCTCAATGTCCTGATCTCCGGGCTCATGACCGGCCTCGTTTACGGACTCATGGCGCTTGGCTTGTCGGTTATTTTCGGCGTAGCACGGGTAGTGAATTTCGCCCATGGCGAAATGATGGCGCTTGCCATGTACGCCGCAGCTCTTTTGTTTTCAAGGTTTCGGGTCAATCCACTTATGGCTGCGGTACCGGTCGGTGCGGCGTTCTTTTTCTTCGGCTATGGACTGCAACGACTGGTGCTCCGTCCGTTCGTCATTCGCCCTCAACACAGTCAATTTTTGCTGCTGCTGGCGCTTGCCGTCGTGATCACGAGCATTCTGCTCATCGTGTTCGGGCCCGATGCCCGCGCCGTTAACCTCGATTGGTTGCTCGAACCGGTTGTCATCGGCGATCTGCTGCTCGATCAAGGAAAACTTTACGCTGCGATGGTCGCCTGCGCTGCCGCTGCCGTGCTCTTCGCGTTTTTCCGTTTAAGTTACACGGGCACCGCGATCCGCGCCTGCGCTGACAATTGGCTGGGCGCCAAAATCGTTGGTCTGGATGTCGGTCGACTCTATGCCATCGCCTTCGGTATCGGTGCATCCTGTGTCGGTGTGGCGGGGTGCATGATGATTTTGCTTGTCGATGTGACGCCAGGCTCTGGCCCCGCCTACACCCTGCTCGCCTTCGTGATTGTGATCGTCGGCGGTTT
>DATIEH010000121.1:0-6083 GCA_035455905.1 Binatia bacterium
AGCGAAAACGAGATTGCGCGCACTCAAGGTCAGTTGGTCGGGAGCATGATCTTGGGCCTGGAATCGACGGATTCATGGATGAGCCACGTCGCGCGCAATGAAATCTATTTCGGCCAAGCGATTAGCATCGATGAAATCTGCCAAAAAATCCGCGCCGTGTCGCGCGATGAGGTGATCGAGCTCGCCGACACGCTTTTCGCCAAGGGTGCGATGACACTGACGCTCCTGGGTGACTTCAACGACAAGTTTCAGATCAAAAATATAAATTTGCCTGCTTGACCAGGACCGGTTTGGTCCATTCGGCGGGATCTGTGGAACTTCGTATCGAGATCAGACGGATACGGCCCGGGGTCAATCAGCTCGATTTGCCGGCGTACATGACCGAGGGCGCGGCCGGGATGGATATCTGCGCGGATATCGACCACGATCGCACGCTGGCGCCGCTCGAGCGCGCGCTCATTCCCGCGGGCCTCGCGATCGCGCTTCCACCAGGGTTTGAGGCGCAAATTCGGCCGCGCAGCGGGCTGGCTTTACGGCAGGGTTTGACGATGATCAATAGTCCGGGCACGATCGATTCGGATTACCGTGGCGAGATTCAGCTGATCGCGATCAATCTCGGCAGCGAGCCGATCGTGATTCATCGCGGTCAACGTATCGCGCAGATGATTATACAGCGGGTCGTGCGTGCAGAATGGGTCGAAGTCGAGGAGCTCCCCAGTTCAGCGAGAGAGTCAGGCGGATTCGGACACACGGACAACACGCGTAAGGAGTGAGGCGGTAAGGGGTGCTGACTCCTCACGACTTACCCTTACGCTAAATTTTCATGATTTCTCGTTATACCCGGCCGGAAATGGGCCGGATCTGGAGCGAAGAAAATAGCTTTCAGAAATGGCTCGACGTGGAGATTCTCGCTGCCGAGGGTCTGGCGCGAATGGGCAGAGTGCCGAAAGCGGCGATTTCGCGCATTCGAAAAAAAGCCCGCCTCGACGTGAAGCGTATCCGCGCCATCGAAGCCAAGGTGAAGCACGAAACGATTGCCTTCTTGAGCGCGGTCGCGGAAACCATCGGTGACGATGCGCGTCATCTGCATGTCGGCATGACCTCTTCGGACGTGATGGATACGGCACTGGCAATACAGTTCAAGGAAGCTTCGGCGCTCCTCGAACAGGACATCAAAGATTTGCTCACCGTGCTGCGTCGCCAGGCACGAAAGTATAAATGGACGGTGATGATCGGGCGAACTCATGGAGTGCATGCGGAGCCGATTACTTTCGGCCTCAAGCTCGCGATCTGGTATCAGGAAATGGAGCGCCACCTGTTGCGTTTTCGCCAAGCGGTGGGGGATATCTGCGTTGGAAAAATCTCGGGCGCGGTGGGCACATTTGCGCAAATCCCGCCGCAGGTCGAGGCTTACGTCTGCCGGAAAAGCGGTCTCAAACCGGCACCGGTATCGAACCAGATTGTTCAGCGCGACCGTCATGCTTATTACTTTTCGACTCTGGCGCTGATCGCGAGCTCGCTCGAGAAGTTCGCCGTGGAAATACGCCACCTGCAGCGCACCGAGGTTCAAGAGGCCGAGGAGCCGTTTACTCAGGGGCAAAAGGGATCGTCGGCGATGCCGCACAAACGGAACCCGATTTTATCGGAAAACGTCTCGGGCTTGGCGCGGCTCATGCGCTCGTATGCGCATGCCGCGATGGAAAATATTCCACTTTGGCATGAGCGCGACATCAGCCACTCATCCGTCGAGCGGGTCATCGCGCCGGATGCCACGATTGCGCTCGATTTCATGCTGCGTCGGATGAACTATGTCCTGGCCAATTTATGTGTTTATCCCGAAAACATGGCGCGCAATTTAGCGAAGACCGGCGGCGCGGTTTTTTCGGAGAAGGTACTGCTTGCTCTAGTCGGCAAAGGGGTGGCGCGGGACGTCGCGTATCGAATGGTCCAGCCGCACGCGCTGAGAGTGGGAAAGGAAGGCGGCGATCTAAAGCGCGAGCTTCTTGCGGACGCCGAGATTCGCCGCTATTTGTCGGCTCAAGAGATCGATGATTTATGGGATATCAAGCACCACCTGGCGAACATCGATGTCATTTTCCGCCGGGTCTTCCGCTAACTGGCCGCGCTTAGAAAATTAGACGATGCGTGTTAGAATTTTTGTATCGTTAAAAAAGGGTGTTCTTGATCCGCAGGGCAAGGCGATTGAGCGATCACTGCACACCTTCGGCTACAACGAAGTCCAGGACGTGCGGGTAGGTAAATTCCTGGAGCTCGAAGTGGATGCGGCGTCGCGCGAGGGCGCCGAGGCACGGGTTCGGGAAATGTGCGATAAGCTGCTCGCAAATCCTGTCATCGAAGACTACCGGTTTGAGATTAGTAAGGAGTAAAACGGACTGAGGACTGAGCTTTGAGGACTGAGGTTTCGGAAAGACAAACCCGTTTTCCACTCAGCACTCACGACTCAGCACTCAGCACTACGAGCCATGCGTTGGGGTGTGATTACCTTTCCGGGCTCCTGCGACGATCACGATGTCATCGACTGCCTGAAAACCGATTTGGGGCAGAAGGTCAAGGTGCTCTGGCACAAGGACGAGCTTGCCGGTAATTTTGATTGCATCGTGCTGCCCGGCGGATTTTCCTACGGTGACTACTTGCGGTGCGGCGCGATGGCGCGGTTTTCCCCGATTATGCGCGGGTTGATGAAATTTGCTCAGAGCGGCGGCCTCGTGCTCGGCATCTGCAATGGATTTCAGATTCTGTGCGAGTCGGGTTTGCTGCCGGGGGCGCTGGTGCGCAATAGCGGGCTGCAGTTTGTTTGCCAGCCGGTCCATTTGCGGGTGGAAGAAACCGACACGCCGTTTACATCTAGTCTTAAAAAAGGGCAGCTCCTGCGCATGCCAGTCAAGCACGGCGAGGGTTGCTACTATGCGGATCCTAAGACTCTCGAGAGCTTGCGAAAAAATCGCCAGATTTTGCTGCGCTATGTCGATGCGAAAGGCAAGCCCGCGGCCAGCGCCAATCCAAACGGTTCTGTCGAAAACATTGCCGGGATTTGCAATCCGGCGCGGAACGTTTTCGGTTTGATGCCGCACCCTGAAGATGCCTGCAGTGCGCTTCTGGGGAGTGAAGATGGCGCCAAGCTGTTCATGTCCATCGCCGCAGCCTGCGCAGATCGGGTGCCTCCGCATGCTTGAACCGGCGAGTCGGGAGTTTACTCAGCCTGCAGTAACAGCCGAACTCATCGCCGCCCACGGCCTTACGGCCGAAGAGTATCAAAAAATTGTCAAAGCGCTCGGCTGTGAGCCCAACTACACCGAACTCGGTGTATTTTCCGTGATGTGGTCGGAGCACTGCAGCTACAAGAGCTCACGATATTACCTTAAGAACCTCCCCACCGAAGGTCGCCATGTGCTACAAGGTCCGGGGGAGAACGCCGGCGTCGTGGATATCGGCGGCGGTCTTGCCGTGGCTTTCAAGATGGAGAGCCACAACCATCCGTCTTTCATCGAGCCGTACCAGGGGGCGGCCACGGGCGTCGGCGGTATCTTGCGCGATATTTTTACCATGGGCGCGCGTCCGGTAGCGTCCCTCGATTCGCTTCGCTTTGGCGCAATTGACCACCCGCGGACCCGTTACTTGCTCTCCGGCGTTGTCGCCGGCATCGGCGGCTATGGCAACTGCATCGGTGTACCGACGGTTGGCGGTGAGTGCTACTTCGACGAATGCTACAACGCCAACATCCTGGTCAACGCGTTTACCCTTGGGATTGTAAAAAAGAACCGAATCTTTACCGGGATCGCGCGCGGCACCGGTAATCCGGTGATCTATGTGGGCTCGAAAACCGGACGGGACGGCATTCACGGCGCCACCATGGCGTCGGAATCTTTTTCCGAAGAAAAAGAGCAGCGCCGTCCCACGGTGCAAGTCGGCGATCCGTTCACGGAGAAATTACTCCTCGAGGCGTGTCTCGAGCTGATGGAAAAAGATTTCATCATCGGCATTCAGGACATGGGCGCTGCCGGACTGACGAGCTCCTCGACGGAAATGGCCGGTCGCGGCGGCTGCGGCATAGAGTTGGATCTCTCCGCGGTGCCGCTCCGCGAAAAGGGCATGACTCCCTACGAAATTCTGCTATCCGAATCACAGGAGCGAATGCTTTTGGTGGCCAGGCGCGGCACGGAATCGGAGATCCAAAAAATTTTTGAGAAATGGGATCTCGACGCGGTCGTGATCGGCAAAGTGACAGATGATCAGCAATTTCGCGCCTTATGGCACGACCATGAAGTGGCGCGGATCCCGATTCGCGCACTGACGAAGGACGCGCCGGCTTACCAACGGCTGGCGGCGCGGCCGGTTTATCAAGAACAGGTGCAGCAATTCGATCTGGCGAAACTGAAGGAGCCCGGCGACCTGAACGTGGCGCTAAAGCAATTGTTGGGATCGCCGAACATTGCATCGAAGGAATGGATTTACCGGCAATACGATCACTACGTGCGCTCCAATACAGTGATTGCCCCCGGGGCTGACGCGGCGGTGATTCGGATCAAGGGAACCCACAAAGGATTGGCATTGACCGTCGATGGCAATAGCCGATATTGCTATCTCGATCCGTATGTTGGTGGCGTGCTCGCCGTCGCGGAAGCCGCGCGTAATCTTGCATGCGTCGGTGCCCGTCCGATCGGCTTGACCGATTGCCTGAATTTCGGCAGTCCGGAAAATCCCGAGGTCATGTGGCAATTTGCTCAAGTGATACAAGGCATGCGCTCGGCATGCCTGGCGCTCAACGTTCCGGTTGTGAGCGGTAACGTGAGTTTCTATAATGAAACTGACGGCGTGCCGATCTATCCCACACCCACCATTGGCATGGTGGGACTCATCGAAAAAATCGACCGCGTGGTCACGCCCTGGTTCAAAGCATCGGGGGATGTTGTGGTGTTGCTGGGACGCACCCGTGAAGAGTTGGGGGGAAGTGAATATTTGAAATGGATCCATGGAATCACGCGTGGGACGCCGCCGTGGATCGATTTAAAGATGGAAAGCGCCGTTCAGAGATGTTGCACAGAGGCGATCGAGCAGGAGGTTTTATGCTCCGCTCACGATGTGTCCGATGGCGGAATGGCGGTGACCCTGGCTGAATGTTGCGTTGGTGGTGAAAAGCCGCTCGGCGTACGGATCGACAGCCGGGAGATGATCCGGGGCGATGCCTTGCTGTTTAGCGAGTCGCAATCCCGAATTATCGTTTCGCTCAAGGAACAAAATTTAGATAAATTGCGGGAAATTACTGCAAGGCACAGCGTGCCCATGCAAGTGATCGGCACGGTCGGCGGCACGCGCTTTGTTTTCCAGCCGCTCGTGCAGGTTTCGGTGGAGGAGCTTAAGGGAATCTGGTCGACGGGACTGACCTCGAGACTCAAGTAACTTTTTCGACAACTCGAGCGCGGCGCTCGATATGAACCCGATCATGTCGGACAAATTTCACGATGAGTGCGCGGTGATGGGCATCTATGGGCACCCGGAGGCGTCCAACATGGTCTATCTTGGACTCTATGCCTTGCAACATCGCGGTCAAGAATCCTGCGGCATCGTGTCTTCGGACGGCAAGGGGCTGATCTCGCACCGGCAAATGGGTTTGGTCGCGGACGCATTTAAAGAAGATGTCATAAAACGACTCGAAGGGACGAGCGCGATTGGTCACAATCGCTACTCCACTGCCGGGCAGAGCCACCTTAAGAACGCCCAGCCGTTTGTCGTCGAGTACTCCCAAGGTCCGATCGCGATTTCTCATAACGGCAATCTTGTCAACGGCGCGCTGCTGCGCGAAGAACTGGAACGCTCGGGCTCCATCTTTCAATCCACCACCGACACCGAAGTGATCATTCATCTCATCGCGACTTCGAAGGAAACCAGCTTGATGAGACGGATTGTCGAAGCGCTGAGCCGCGCCCGCGGCGCCTATTCGCTGTTGTTTTTGACCCTCGACAAGTTGATTGCGGCGCGCGATCCTTACGGATTTCGACCGCTGGTGCTGGGAAAGTTTCCTGAAGGAAAAAATCGCGGCGCCTATGTGTTCGCTTCGGAAACCT
>DATIEH010000122.1:0-3778 GCA_035455905.1 Binatia bacterium
GGGTCGGTCGCAATGCGCGATACCGCAGGGTGAATCACTCGCTTTGAGTTATCCTCTTTGTGCAGGTTGACTTTGCCCACCGGGCAGGGTATGGTCACTTATCTTCATCAGTATACGGCCTTCTGATAGAGGACAGAGAAAAAGTTGAAGGCCGCGTGTCAGTCTCTCTCCTTGTAAAACTGATATCTAAAGGACAATCCGATCAGCGTGCGGTTGAGCAGTTGAGCCCCATGTTCGGCTCCCATTAGCAGTTCATTTGTCAGGGTCGAAGACTATTAACATTCTCTTAGGAGGAGAACATGGGTAACAAGTTATACGTCGGTGGTTTGCCATTCGCAGTGACCGGTGACCGGTTGCATGAGATCTTTTCGGAGCACGGTACCGTGGAGTCGGCGAATGTAATTGCCGATAAATTTACCGGGCAATCGCGGGGCTTCGGCTTCGTCGAAATGAGCTCGAGCAGCGAAGCTCAGAAAGCGATCGACAGCCTCAACGGCACACAGCTCGATGGCCGGACATTGACGGTCAATGAAGCAAAGCCGATGGCCAAGCGCGACAACTTCGGCGGTAATCGTGACGGCGGACGAGGGAATCGGGACAGCGGACGCAACCGCTGGTAAGTTTTTCAAAGTATCGACTGCAAAAGGGCAACCCTGTGGTTGCCCTTTTTTTTGCCGCCGTCACGGGCAGTACAACAACAATGGAGCAATTCTTCGCTACTTGTCCGCGCGGGCTCGAGATGGTTCTAGCCGAAGAGCTCAGAGCCTTTAACGCGCAAAGAGTGCATGCGGTGGGTGGCGGTGTGCTGTTCAGCGGCGACTTTTTTCTCTGCTATCGCGTCAATCTCGAAAGTCGTATCGCCAGCAGGATTCTCTGGCGCATCACCGGCGGGCCCTACCGTCACGAACAGGACATCTATCGGATAGCTTTCGCGCCGCGTTGGACCGATTGGTTCGAGCCCACGCGCACGATTCGCGTTGACGTTTCGGCAATCAAAAGCCCACTCACGAGTCTCAACTTCATCACGCTGAAGATTAAAGACGCAGTTTGCGACAAAGTTCGCCTTCTCTCGAAGCGCCGGCCCAACGTGGACACGCACGCACCGGATATTCCAATTCAAGCCCATCTCACCGATCGAGAGTTCACAGTTTATCTGGACACCACCGGCGAGCCGCTGTTCAAGCGCGGACTACGTAAAAGAACTGGCGAGGCACCGCTGCGGGAGAATTTGGCTGCGGGCATTCTCCGGCTGGCCGGTTGGCATCCGGGCATTCCTCTTTTGGATCCCATGTGCGGCAGCGGCACCATTCTCGTTGAAGCAGCACTGATCGCTCTCAATATTGCGCCGGGATTGGGACGGCAGTTTGCGTTCGAAAAATTAGCAAATTTTGATGCCCAGCGCTGGCGCGAGCTACGCCGGAAAACCGCGGCGCATCAAAAACCTAAAAAGCTTCAGGCGATATATGGAAGCGATATCGATTCCGCGGCCGTGAAGGCGGCGCGTGCAAATATTGCCTCTGCAGGAGTAGCAGAATGCGTGACCCTGCAGTGCGCTAATGTTCTGGACATCACCCCACCGGCTAGCGAAGGCATCATCCTCAGCAATCCACCTTATGGCGTACGTCTGGGGGAACAACAGGTATTGGCGGAGTTTTATCCCAGGCTCGGCGACTTGTTCAAAAAACAATTCACGGGGTGGCGCGTGTTTTTGCTGAGCGCCGACATGCGGCTCCCCAAACTCATCCACCTGGCAGTATCCAGGCGCGTACCAATCTTCAACGGCGCTCTCGAATGCCGTCTATTCGAGTACAGAATGGTTGCGGGCAGGATGACGAGAGAAAACGCGTAAGGGCAAAGGTTAGTTCAGTCTTCACGGATTAAATGATCATGCCGTCAGAAATTGTTGCGTTCTTGATCACGACGACGATGCCATTTTGTATGACGAAGCCAAGATTTTCCCGGTTACTCTCCACGATATGATCTCGATTGATGACCTGCACATTGCGACCGATGCGGGTATTTTTGTCGACGATGGCGCGCCGGATCGTTGAATTTGCGCCGACGCCGAGTGGGACTTTGCCGCTCTCCAGCGCCTGTTGGCGTTCCTCCGGTGACTCATAATAATCACAACCCATCAGCAATGCATTATCGATCAGGCATCCGGTTTCGATGCGCGAGCGAATCCCGATCACGGAGCGCGTTACGGTGCATTCTTTCAGTATACATCCTTCGCCCAACATCGATTCGGTCACGTGGCTGTCGAGGAGTTTGGTCGGTGGCAAATAACGCGAGCGTGTATAGATCGGCGCTTTTTCGTCATAGAAGCTGAACGGCGGATCGGGCTGTTCGGTGAGCGCAAGATTAGCATTGTAAAAGGCCTCGATGGTGCCGATATCTTCCCAGTAGTCGTTGAATAGATAAGCCTGAACATTGTAGGCGGATAGAGAGTCGGGAAGGATTTCTCTCCCGAAATCGGCTCGATAGCGGTCGCAGTTCAATAGGTCATGGACCACTTGTTTTTCGAAAACGTAAATTCCCATTGAAGCGATGTAGGGCGTGCGCTCTGCTTCTTCGGGCGTCAAGCCAAGAACGGTGGTATCGACACGGATCGCTTTCAGGGCCTCGCCCTTCGGCTTTTCGCTGAAAGAGCGCACCCGTCCCGTGTCATCGATCTTCATCAAGCCGAAATCGGACGCCCGCCTTTCGTCCATCGGAACCACGCCGATGGTAATGTCCGCTTTTGTTTCGCGATGGCGCGCAATGAAATCGGCATAGTTCATACGGTACAGATGATCCCCGGACAAAATCAGATACTGATCGACGTCGCATTCGGCAAACAACCAGAGATATTTCCGCACCGCGTCCGCGGTGCCTTCGAACCAGCTCGGGCTTTCCGGCGTTTGCTGCGCCGCTAATACTTCTACGAAACCCTGGGAGAAACCCGCGCCGGCCAGATGGTAAGTTCGCGCGATGTGACGGTTTAGCGAAGCGGAGTTGTATTGAGTGAGGACGTAGATCCGTTCGATCTCGGAATTGATGCAGTTGCTGATGGGGATGTCGATTAAACGATATTTGGCGCCGAGGGGGACCGCCGGCTTGGCTCGGAGTTTGGTCAACGGATAAAGCCGGGTTCCCGCGCCTCCTCCCAAAATGATCGCCAATACACGTTTCACGTACAGACCTTATCTCATAGATTGTTGCATTGACCGGGCCTTGCCGTGGAAAGAACATACGCAAGCGGGGACGCCCAAGTCAAATCCAGAAAACCCAAAACCGCACGAGTTGCTCTTGGAAAAGCGTCGCTAAGGGGAACAGTGAAGGGTTGTACTGTCGCGCGACCGTACGCGTTCTCGGTCACTCCGGACAAACTGCGCGTATTATCTCTGCCGGTAAGACTCCCTCGATAGGCCTTAGCGCTGCTCGGGAAATCGGTTATCCGAGTGTCCTGAATCCAGAGCAGCTCCAACAACCGGCATCAGAAACGGTTTCCCGAGAAGCAACTGTGCGCGATCGCGTAGCAGGGCGCGCGAGTTATGGCGCACGGTGACTTGTTAAGGAGATCAAGAAAGCGGAAAACTCGGGCGGAGATTGGGATAACAATGAGCTCAGGTGAGCTGTTACGCGTACTGCAAGCGCGGACGAAACGTATTCTATCGAGGTAATGCCTTTCTGGCTTCGTCGAGAAAACTCGAATCGACGATATCCTCAGGCTTGGGCAAAGGCTTCTTGAGCATGCCTTCTTCGGCAATCAGGTTGAGAACAGTTTGCACGCCCTTCA
>DATIEH010000123.1:0-2501 GCA_035455905.1 Binatia bacterium
GGAATGGGTTTATTTCGCCAACCGCTTCGGTCTGAAGCGAGCCGGGAGCATCGAGCTCAAGCCGGGCATCGAGCCGACGCCGAACCATCTCGTGGAGCTCGTGCAGCAGATCAAGCAGGAAAAGGCCCAAGTACTGATTTATGGTTCGCAGAACCCACGGATCCCGCAGCAGCTCCAAGGAGAGACCGGTATAAAAGTCCTGCGACTCTACACCAGCGCCGGTGCTCGCTCCGAAACCGATACGTACATCAAATGGATCGACTATACAGTGCGAAGCTTAGTCCAGGCGGTGAGTTGAACTATGAAGCCGGCAAATACCGACGCTTCAGTCGCTCTAGATCAAGCGGTGGCGAGCGGAGCTTCTCCTCTAATCGTCATGGACAACATCAGCTTAGGTTACAATTCCGGCGCCGTTTTGACGGACGTAAATCTGGCGATCTACCCCGGCAATCTCGTGGGATTAGCAGGCCCCAACGGCTCCGGTAAGACGACACTATTCAGAACGATGCTCGGCTTATTGGCTCCAATCAGCGGCACGCTGGTACGCAATTGTCCGCTCGCAAAGTTTGGCTACGTTCCGCAGAGCGCGGTTCTCGATTCACAGTTCCCGTTGAGCGTACTCGAGATCGTTGAGATGGGTGCCTACGGTCGTGTCAAATCATTTCAGGTCTTCCCTGCGCACGAAACAAAGCGAGCTTTCGAGGTTCTGGAGCAAGTGGGCATGGCGCATGTCAAAGCCAAGTCGTTTTTTGCTCTTTCGGGCGGTCAAAAACAGCGCGTGCTGATCGCTCGTGCTTTAATGGTGGACCCCGCAATTATGATTCTCGATGAGCCGTTGGCCGGTGTGGATGAAGAATCGCGCCAAAGCATAACGGATCTTTTGATCCGGTTAAGCCGTGAACAGCGTTTGGCGGTTTTCTTTTCGAGCCACGACTTGGAAATGGTGCAAAGGGTCGCGGACAAGATCGTGCGGGTCGACCGGGGTGCGGTTTGGGTCGAGGAAAGGAGTGGCTATTAATGAATGGGTTTTTTACGCTTCTGAATCCTTCCTATCTGCTCTTCCCTGCTCTTGTCGGTACGCTTATCATGGGATTCGTCTGCCCATTGATTGGTTCCTATCTCGTTTTGCGTAGAACGATCTTTCTCGGCTTGACCCTGCCGGAAATTGCGGCGGCAGGGGTATCTTTCACCTTCTGGTTGCAGCAAACTGGAATTCTGCCTGAGTTCGCACAAGGTGAACGAAGCATCGGCATGATAGGTTCGCTGCTATTCACTTTTCTCGGTATGGGTTTGCTCGGGTACCTCGAACAGCGCGGCAAGGGTTTGGCAGAAGGTCGGCTGGCCGCCGCGTACGCGTTTGCCGGCGCGGTAACGATCTTGTTCATGGTTTTCAACCCCGCGGGTCAGATCGATGTTCTGAATTTATTGAAAGGTGAAGTAATTGCACTCTCGCGAGGCGAGCTCAAATTATTGGCGGTAGTATTCGGGCTTGTCTCCATAGTGATGCTTATTTATCGGAGAGAGTTTCTGCTAATTTCTTTCGATCGCGACTTGGCCTTTCTCCTCAAAGGGCGACAGATGATCTGGGATATTCTGCTCTATTTGCTCGCCGGGATTGTCATTGCTCTTGGTGTGATTATGGCGGGTCCGCTCTTGATTTTCGGTTTTTTGGTGTTGCCGGCGCTGGCGGCGCGACCTTTGGTTAGCCGCATGAGCAGTTTTCTTTTGCTCTCTTCCATCCTCGGATTGGTGATGGCGTTCGTTGGTTTCTATAGCTCGGTAAGGCTCGATCTTCCGCTCGGTCCCACGGACGTTGCGCTCGGGTGTTGTTTGATTTTTCTCGCTTACGGATTGAGCCGGATTTCCGGACGAACACGCATTGCGCTCCTGACGGCCGTATTGGTAGTAGTCTCGGTCAGCGCTTGTGGCGCGAGCCGAACTGAAGCGCCAATTCCCGAAGCCAGGGTTGTCAATTCACAACCCCTCTGGTTGGCCAAAGTGAAAAACAGCACAGCACTGCCGCTTTTGTTGCCCTCGCCCAATCCGCTTCGTTCCCTCGCCGAGATGGCGGGCAAGGTCTCTCCTGAGGACTATCGCCAAAGCGTTATGGATCTGCTGCGCCAGAGTCTGCAAAGCGAGCTCGGAAAAAAAGGATTTCAGATTTCGCTGACAGAGGAAAAAGACGCGCGCTTTCCACCCTTGCCGAGCGACAGCGCCGGTGCAGCGCGCATCGCGCGTGACGGTAGGCTCTCCGGCGTCGTTTTCGCCAGCGAAATTTTTCGCTGGGAAGGCGAAACGCAAAAGTATGTGCGCGCCTTAGTCGATTTCAAGCTCATTCGCATTGATGATGGCGCCGTGATCTGGCAAAGGCGTGTTCAACGAGCCATTCCAACGCCAAGCGCCACCAATCTCGGACAAGCGTCTACCGATGCCATAAAGGCGATTGTGCGCGAGCTATTTCTCGGCTAAGAGAAGAGGATCCCACGTCGGCTACTTGGTTA
>DATIEH010000124.1:0-7507 GCA_035455905.1 Binatia bacterium
GTCAACATTGACAGCCAAATCCGGCCGATGTTATCGATAAGCTGGCTTCGAAACACACAAAGGCGCGCGATCCGCGCGGGAGGTTATTATGTTCGACATTAAGGGGCTGAGAACTTTCGCCATGAGTGCAAAGAATCTCGACAAGTCGGTGGAGTTTTATACCAAAACCTTAGGCGGCCAGATCGTCAAAACCGTCGACCCGACTGAAGAGCAAAAAAAAGCTGGACAGGTGAAGGAAGTGGACGTACGTCTGGGCAATTTCGAGGTTCATTTGTTCGACGCCTCGATCAAGCCGCGCGAAGTCGATCCGCATCATACATTGAACATTCCTTGGCAGCAAAAAGAACAGGCGCTTTCAGCGCTGCAGAACATCGGTGCGAATATTGAAAAGGTCCGTCCGCACCGCGATAGCGAGAATTATTCCATCAACGTCTTCGATCCCGACGGCAACCGCTGGGAGCTATCGTTTACAAAATAACGCAGTTCAAACCGTTCAAATGGTTCGAGTCGTTCGAACTGTTTGAATTAATCCCGACGGTTTGAACATCTTGAACGGCTTGAACGTTTTGAACTCTTAATTGTACCTTCTCAGCACTTCTCTCGCGATCACCATGCGCATCACCTCGGAAGCACCTTCGGTGATCATGCGGCTGCGCTGATCGACGAACCACTTTGCCAGCGGCAGGTCCAGAGTTAAGCCGATGCCGCCGTGGATTTGCAGAACGCGGTCGACCACGCGAAACGACATTTCATCGGCAAATAGCTTTGCCATGTAGGCTTCGTTGCGAATGTCCTGTTGCTGATCGTTTTTCCAAGCGGCTTGATAGACCATCAGTCGCGCCGCGTGCAACTCGACATACGAATCGGCGAGTTTGAACGTAATCCCCTGCCGTTCCGCCAACGGCTTCCCGAACGTGACACGCTCCTTGGAGTAGCGTGCGCCCATTTCGATGCAGCGCTCCGCGACTCCCAAAGCACGCGCGCCGTGCTTCAGCCTGCCGATGCCCAACCACTTTTGCGCGAGCTTGAATCCTTCCCCTTCTTTGCCGACGAGGTTTTCTGCCGGAATTTTCATATCGTCGAAGGTAATATGCCAGGGCTCCTCGCCCATCATCGTTTTGTAGCGCGTCACAAGCGTCAGTCCCGGAGTCTTCATGTCGACCATGAAGCAGGAAATGCCGCCGTGCGCACCCTTCGCCGGATCGGTCACTGCCATTAGCTGGCCGAAATCCGCTTCGCCGGCGCCGGTGATAAAGCGTTTGGTGCCATTGACGATGTAGTAGTCGCCCTGCCGTACCGCACGGGTTTTCATCGATGCCGGGTCCGAACCCGCGTCGGGCTCGGTCTGCATGAAGCAGAGCTTCTTTTCGCCGTTTCTGATCGGATCCAGAAAACGTTTTTTTTGCTCATCGTTGAGCGCATAGAGTATGGGTCGGATCTCGGGCCCGAAGATGCCCTGTCCGCGCGATGGCAATGCAACCGTGCGCGCCAATTCCTCCCATACCAACACCTGCGCGAGGCTGCCCAGTCCGCCGCCGCCGTATTCCTCCGGTACGTCGAACATCCAAAGCCCCATTTCCTTGGTTTTCCTCTCCAGGCGCTCGCGAATATCGGGTTTCAATTCCATATTCTCGATCGTATGCATCTCGATCGGAATCAGTTCTTTGTCGACAAACTTCCGCACTGTGTCTTTGAGCATCTGCAGCTCTTCAGGCAGATTGAAATCCATGCTTATCCTCCGAAGCGACTACTAGCGTTCAATCGCTTCGCTCCGTTACAGCAGTTCAAACCGTTTAACCGCTTCTCTCCGTGAAGTCGGTTTGAACTTCTTGAACGGCTTGAACGTTTTGAACGGCTATTTCTTTTCTTCAACCTTATACGACCCCAACCCTGGCCGGTATTCTTTGCGCGCGAACTGCTGCAGACCGGGCCGCCCGCCGATGGCCGCTTTCGCTTTATCCGAAATCAACCCTGATATTTCGTACGCCACATCGGGATTCGAGTAGAAGGTGTAGTACCACGCTTCTTTGACAGCGTTCAGCGCCGAGGGTGCTTTTTCCTTGAGGTTGTTCGCTATATCCATCACCTCTTTGTCCAAATTGGCGCGCGGCACCGCCTTGGTGATCAAGCCGATGCGCTCCGCTTCTTTGGCGTTCATGGTTTTCCCTGTCAACGCATAGTAAAGCCCGTGCTTCGGCTGCAGATGTTCCGTCAGGACGATGGTGACTTCACCGCCTGGGAAATGACCGAAATTGACTTCGGAGAGACCGAACTGCACGTCGTCTGCCGCAATCGCGATATCGCAACCCGTGACCACGGTAAAGCCGCCGCCAAACACCCAGCCGTTGATTTTCGCAATCACCGGCTGCGGCATCTTGCGCAAGATTTCGTTCCGCCACTGACGCGATTTTTCCCGCACCTCGTCGCGTACACGATCCGGTTGCGAATCCATTTCAATGAAGTACTGCTTCAGATCCTGACCGGCGCAAAAGCTTTCGCCGGCGCCGGTGATCACGATCACTCGGGTTTCCTTGTCGTATTTGAGATCGGTCAAGCAATCATACATTTCGCGATGCAATTGCGGGCTCATGGCATTGCGTTTCTCGGGCCGATTCAAGGTAATCGTCGTGATGCCATCTTGCTTATCCACCAGCAGCGTCTGATAAGTTGCCATTCGTCATTCCTCCTGATTGGCGCTGAAATATTTTCTACTCAGGTCCTACTCTAGAACTGATCGAACTGTCAATCGTACATGATAAATCGGGTCCCCGGATGGCGTGGTAGACTTGAAACAGCCGGATTTGATACGATAGGAAAATCGCAGAAGGAGGTCTCCATGCCGCCACGCTCGATTGGTTCAGGCGCTATTTCCTTTGGTTTAGTGTCCATTCCCGTCAAGCTCTACGTTGCGACTTCATCGCAAGCGCCGAGCTTTCATCTGCTGCACGCGAAATGCGGCAATCGCATCCGTCAGCAACGCGTCTGCCCGGTTGACGATGAAGTGGTAGAGCGCGACCAGTTGGTAAAAGGCTATGAATTTGCCAAGGACCAATACGTCCGCGTCACCGATGATGAGCTGAAAGCACTCGAAGGCGAGGCTTCCGAAGCGATTGAAATTTCGGAATTCGTGCCGCTCTCAAAGGTGGATCCGATTTATTTCGAGCGCAGCTACTATCTCGGACCGGATAAAGGCGGCGAAAAAGCCTACCGTCTGCTCACCGATACGATGACGCAGGTCGGCAAGGTCGCGCTGGCGAAATTTGTCATGCGCGGCAAGGAAAATTTGGTGATCGTCCGCGCCGCCCAAAAAGGCCTGATGATGCACACCATGTACTTCGCCAACGAAGTGCGCAGCTTCGACGAGATTCCCAAAGGCGAGTCGGCCAAAATCACCGGCGCGGAAACCAGCCTCGCGATCCGTCTCATCGACGAGTTGTCGAACGACGAATTCGAGCCGGAAAAATACCACGACGAATACTCGGAGCGAGTCTTGAAACTCGTCAACGAGAAAGCCGAAGGCAAGGAAATTACCCTTGCACAACCTGTCGCGCAACGCGGCCAGGTCATCGATTTGATGGCGGCGCTCAAAGAAAGTCTGGAGAAAACCGGACCACGGCAGAAGCGCCCTGCGGTCGGCGCAAAGCCGGCGGAGCCTGAAAAGCCGAGAAAAAGAGCCTCCTCAAAGAAATGAAGCTCTTCTCCACGTCGGACGTGGCGAAAATTCTAAACTTACCGGATCGTCGGATCCGAACCTTCGTCCGCGCCGGATTTCTCGCGCCGGCGCGCGACAAGGCCAAGTCGCTTCAATTTACATTTCAAGATCTGCTGTTTTTGAAAACCGCCAAGAGCCTGCTCGCCTCGCATGTTCCGGCAAAAAGAATCGTGCGCATCCTTTCTTCTCTTAAACGGCAATTGCCCGACGAGCAACATCTATCAAGTGTCAAGATCTATGCCGATGGTCGCAGAGTGGTGGTCTGGGACGGCCAAGCGCGCTGGCAACCCGACTCAGGACAGTTTCTGTTCAATTTCGATGCGCGCAGCGTCATCGGCGCAATAAAGCTTCCGCCGTCGAAACGCGCGAAAAAAGACCTTGGCGCCGATTACTGGTTCAAGCTCGGCACCGAGCTCGAAGCGACTTCAGCCGAAGAAGCGCAGCGAGCTTACCGGCGGGCATTGGAAATCGACCCAAACATCGCCGACGCTCACTTGAATTTGGGCAAGCTCTGCCATGAGGCCGGAGAATTGGATGAGGCCGAGACGCACTACCGCGCCGCCGCACGACTCGCATCCCGTGAGGCGGCCCCGTACTTCAATCTCGGCGTCTTGCTCGAAGACCTCAAACGTCCCCGAGAAGCGGTCGACTGCTATAAGGAATCCCTCACCCGTGATTCGGATTTCGCCGATGCTCATTACAATCTCGGTTTGCTTCTGGAAAACCTCGGAAATAAGACAGAAGCTTTCACGCACCTTAGGGCCGCCCGTAAACTCTATATCGGCAAGTAGACCTCCGACCGATTGCCACCTTGAAACAAGCCGCAAAGCCGCTACGCTGAATTGACAGCGAGGAGAGGGCGTTTGAGTTGTAATCGCCCACGCTGGAATTCTTGTATGCGGCAGCAACCTAGAAAATCGAGCCCGCGGGCGCCAAAGACTCGCTCACCCCGGAGCCGCTCGGTACGAGTGCGTGACGGCCAAGACACCGACGCGTACGAAGCCGACGGCAAAGTCGTCCAGCTAACAAACCTCCGCAAGGTTTTTTGGCCGGATCTCGGCATCACGAAGCGCGATCTACTCGAGTACTACATTGACGTCGCGCCGGTTCTCCTGCCGCATCTCGCTGATCGCGCAATGGTAATGAAACGTTATCCCAATGGGATTGCCGGCGATTTCTTTTTCATGAAGCGGGCGCCGTCGCCGCGCCCCGAGTGGATCAAAACCTGCGCGATCGAGCATGCGTCGGGCAATATTATTGATTTTCCTATTATCTCCGACCTGGCTGCCTTGGTCTGGCTAATCAATCTCGGCTGCATCGATCTCAATCCGTGGTACGCCCGCTGCGACGATGTCGACCGTCCCGACTATCTGCACTTCGATTTGGATCCAGTGAAGGGCGCGAGCTGGTCACAGATGCTCGAAGCCGCTGCGCTGGTCCATGAAGCTTTGACTGGCCTCGGCATGCCGGCATTGATCAAAACCACGGGCTCACGCGGTTTTCACATTTATGTGCCGATCGTCCGAGGACCGACACAAAAAGAGGTTTGGAGATTTGCCAAAGAGTTCGCCATGAGCTTGGCCGCGCTCCGCGCGGACTTGATCACCGCCGAATACCGCATCGCCAAGCGTCCGCGCGAGCGCGTCCTGGTCGATTACAATCAAAACGCCTGGGGCCAAACCTTGGCGTCGATCTACTCTGTACGGCCGCAGCCGAAGGCCACAGTTTCCACGCCGATTACCTGGAAGGAGCTCGAACGGGGCGTCCGGATCGAAGACTTCCGCATCGACAATGTCCGGCCGCGGATCAAACAGGTTGGTGATCTTTGGGCACCGCTGCTGGCGCAAAAGGGCCGCGCCAAATTGAACAAATTCTATGGCGTTACCGATTAACCACTTTTTGCCGATGGCAGCCACCGAAAAGGTTCCCGCCGGACAATGGCACCGCTCCACCCAATATTGAAACGAAGACGCAAGAAACTATCGCACGCTAAGACGCAAAGTGACGCAACTGAAACAATTTCCGAACTTAGCGCCTGGCGGCAAAAATCTGCGAGTTAAACATGAGTCTTAGCCAAACTTTCAACGAGCGGGGTACGAACACGAGGAAAACCGATGGCCATTAATCTGGAACATAGTGTAGAACGTAGTGCCGATCGACACACGGTCAACGAAACGGATCGCCTCCGGCTCGCAAGATTTCTCGCTGACCTGCTGGATCAGCGCTTTACCATTCCGGGCACGTCCATCCGCATCGGCCTCGATCCGATCGTCAGCCTGATTCCGGGAGTTGGCGATCTTTTGGCAAACCTCACTGGATCACTCATCGTCATCATCGCGGCGCAATTGGGAGTTCCCAAAATCGTTCTCACCCGTATGGGAATAAATATCGCGATTAATACGCTCCTCGGAGCCGTTCCATTCTTCGGCGACGTGATTTCGATCTGGTATCGCAGCAATGTTAAAAATGTCGAATTACTCGAGCGTTATGTTGGCAGAGGGTCGAAGCGTGCCGACAGCAAAGACTGGCTGTTCGTGATCGCGCTGATTGTCGGGTTGCTGCTGCTTTTGGGCGGCGTCCTCGTGTTTGGCATCTGGGTCTTAAAACAGATTTGGCAGGCGCTCTGATGAAAAATTCTACACTCCATCGAAAATTCGATTCCCGCTTTGCAAAGACGGGCAAGGAGATTTTTCCGGTTCGCTCGTTTAGCGTTTCGAGCGAGCTACCGCCGCGATAAGTCTCTTAGCAGCTTTTTCCAGTGATCCTCGGCCTTCTCGTACTGTTCCAGCGTCATACCCTTTTCGGGATACCAGCGCTTGAACCCGTAGTTCTTGGTCGAGGTGGCAAAACGGAATTTTTCTTCGAAGATCTTCTGGCCTTCCGGGCTGAGAAGAAAATCGGCAAATAACAGGGCCGCGTAGGGATTGTTGGCGCCGACAGGCAGCGCCACGCCCCCGGCATTGGTCGGACTCAAGTCGAGCGCGACCCACTCCGTCGGCGCGCCCTTCGGTTTCGCGGCGAGCACGTGGTTGCGAAAAATTGAAATCGACATCGGCATTTCCCCTGCAGCCATGAGCTCATGCATGGCGCCACCCGAAATCATATGCATCTTGATGTCGAGGGCGCGAAGCTGCTTCACATACTCTTCACCTTTGGCCTTGATCATCGCGCCGAGAAAACGCACGCCGGTGGTATCGCCGCTAACGGCGATCTTGCCTTTGTTTTCGGGTCGCGCGAGTTCGGCGAAATTTTTCGGCACATCGGCGGCGCGAATCAGGTTGCGGTTATAACCCAGCCCGACAATCGATTCTCGATCGGTGGTCCAAAGCACGCGGCCCTTGTCGGCTTCTTCCCTCGCGTCTTCCGGGAACTCTGCGAGATGCGGCGAATAGTATGGCATCAGCAGCTTGTTTTCGCGCATCATCATCAATGTGGCCGGCGTGGTTTCAATCAAATCGGCGATGTTGCGCTTGCTCTGCGCTTCGCTCAGAAGCCGCCGGGTGAGATCGTTGGGACCTGCGCGATAGGTTTCGACTTTGATGCCGGGATATTTCGCCTCAAAGATATTGGCAATGTCGCGATGCGCCGTGAGGCTGGTATACCAAACCATCCTGCCTTCTTTTTTTGCGCCGGCTTTGAGTATCTCTTCGCGATCCGCACCGCGATAGTTGGCAAGCTCAACGGTGGATTTCGTCTGCGCTATCGAAGTCGATGCGACTGAACAAATAATTATCAAGGCAGCCAATAATTGCATATTGTCCCCTATCGGTTTGAGGCTTCAGACGCGAGATTCTT